>NZ_JBVJHM010000001.1:762426-881985 GCF_055586805.1 Micromonospora sp. NPDC049201
CGGACGCCCCCGCCGCCCGGGGCTCCCGCCACCACCCGCCGAGGGTGTACGGAGGGGCCCCTTGTTAACAGACGTCTGTTAACAAGGGGCCCCTCCTTACACCCTGGTAGACAGGCAGCGTGCGCAGACGTACGGCAATGGTCCTGGTCGTGGTGGTCACGGCCCTCGCCGCCGGCTGCCAGCGACCCGCGCCGCGCCCGACGCCGTCGGCCACCCCGACCGGCCCCCGTGCCCCGGCCGACATCGTCGACCTGGCCACCGTCGACGCGGGCGTGCGCACCGACATCCGGTACGCGGGCGCGCACAACTTCGTCGGCCGGCCGATCGACGGCTACCCCGAGCCGCTCTGCCTGCTCACCCGCCGGGCCGCGGCGGCGCTGAGCCGGGTGCAGGCCGCCGCGCTCGGCCGCGGTCGCAGCCTGAAGGTGTACGACTGCTACCGCCCGCAGCGGGCCGTGAACGAGTTCGTCGCCTGGGCGAAGCGCCCGCAGGAGCAACAGATGAAGGCGGAGTTCTACCCCGACGTGCCGAAGGACCGGCTCTTCGCCGACGGCTACCTGGGCGCGCCCACCGCGCACAGCCGGGGCAGCACGCTCGACCTGACCCTGGTCCCGGTGCCCACCTCCGCGCAGCCCGGCTACGCGCCGGGCCAGCCGCTGCTGCCCTGCACCGCGCCGACCGGCCGGCGTTTCGCCGACGACTCGGTCGACATGGGCACCGGGTTCGACTGCTTCGACCCGCGCGCCCACACCGCCGCCCCCGGGCTCACCGACCCCGCCCGCCGGAACCGGGCCCTGCTGAAGGAGCTGATGACGGCGCAGGGCTTCGAGAACTACCCGCGCGAGTGGTGGCACTACCGGTACGTGGACGAGCCGTACCCGGACACCTGGTTCGACTTCCCGGTGGCCCGCTCCTCGCTGCGGTAACCGGTTGCCTCATGATCCACGACGGTTAGGCTCCGGGGGACCGACCCCGCCCCGGAAGGACGTTCCCGGTGACCATCGAACGGATCGGCCCGCCGCTGCGGGCCGGCGAGCGGGAGACGCTGCGCGCCTTCCTCGACTTCCACCGCGCCACCTTGGCCCGCAAGTGCGAGGGGCTGACCGACGAGCAGCTGCGCCGGCAGTCCTCGCCGCCGTCCACGCTGTCCCTGCTCGGCCTGGTCCGGCACATGGCCGAGGTGGAGCGCGCCTGGTTCCGTCGCGTGATCGCCGCCGAGGACGTGCCGCTGGTCTGGTCGGAGACCGACGACTACCAGGCGGCGTACGACGCGCGCGACGCCGACCGCGCGGAGGCGTTCGAGGCGTGGCAGCGCGAGGTCGCGCACGCCCGCCGGATCGAACTCGCGGCCGAGTCGCTCGACGTGACCGGCCACCAGGCCCGCTGGGGCGAGGACGTCTCGCTGCGCCTGGTGATGCTGCACATGATCCACGAGTACGCCCGGCACAACGGTCACGCCGACCTGCTCCGCGAAGCCGTCGACGGCACCGTCGGCGTGTAAGGCGGGGCCCCCGGTTAACGCCTCCGGTAGAGGCGGGGCCCCCTGTTAACACCACGATCACGGCGCGCGGGGCCGAGGTCCGTCACCACCGGTGAGACCGGCGCGCTCAAGGTCGTGCTCACCCGCTGAGGGGTGTCAAGCGGGGCCCTCTCCTCTACCGGAGGCGTTAACCGGGGGCCCCGCCTTTCCGCGCAGCGGCAGCCAGGTGAGGACGTCGGCGATTCGGGCGTCCCAGTAGGGCCAGTCGTGGTCGCCTGGGGTGAAGTGGACGGTGAGCGGCAGGCCGCGCCGCCGGGCGGTGTCGACGAACCGGACGTTGTCCTCGTACAGGAAGTCCTCGGTGCCGCAGGCGACGTAGAGCGCGGGCAGGTTGTCGCCGGCCCGCTCCAGCAGCGCCACCGTGTCGTCCCCGTCCGGCGCCGGGCCGTCGCCCCAGACGGTGTGCCACACCGCCGGGTCGAGTGGGCTGGACGGGTGGTGCCGCCGGTGCACCACGTCGAGCGCGCCGGAGAGGCTGGCCGCCGCCGCGAACCGGTCCGGGTGGCGCAGCGCCCACTTCACCGCGCCGTAGCCGCCCATCGACAGGCCGGCCACGAACGTGTCCTCCCGGCGGGTGGAGAGCCGGAAGAACGACCGGCACACCTCGGGCAGTTCCTCGCTGAGGAACGACCAGTACCGGTTGCCGTGCGCCTCGTCGCAGTAGAAACTGCGCTGCGCCTGCGGCATCACCACGGCCAGCCCCAGCGGGGCGGCGTACCGTTCGATCGACGACCGCCGGGTCCACGCCGTGTCGTCGTCGCTCAGGCCGTGCAGCAGGTACAGCACCGGCGGATCCCCGTCGCCGGCCGCCCCGGCCATGCCGATCCCGGCCGCGCCCCGGTCGGGCAGCAGCACCGTCATCGAGGTGCCCATGCCGAGCGTCTCGGAGAAGAAGTCACACCGTATCCGCGCCATGAGCCGGCAGCGTACCGGTGGCCCGATGGGGGCGGATTGACCGTTCCTATTGCCGCGGGCCCTTCGTGCGGGACAGGATGGGCATGCGTGCCGGAAACGTGTTCGTAACCTGCGCGTTGCTGGTCTCTGTCACGAGGAAGTGGGAGTCAGTCATGAGCGACGTCTCGGCGGCACTGGGTGTGCGCCTCTACCCGGATCTGGTCGAGCCCGGCGGTCTGGCTCCCGCGCTCGCGCAGACCGCGACCGCCCACCAGCTCGACGTCGGGCGGGTCAGCGCTCCCGAGCAGGGCCGCAGCCGGTTCACCTGCGCCGAGCTGACCTCCGACCGGGGGGTGGTCTGCGTCAGCCTCGGCGCCCAGGCCCGCTACTTCATGATCGACCTGCGGGTCGACGGCGAGGTGCAGGCCCGGGGGGACGCCACCGACCTGCTCCAGGTCGCCCAGGTGGCCGACGCCTGGCGGTCCGGCACCACGCTCACCGAACTCACCGCCCGTTTCCCCTTCATGGAGGAGATGAAGCGCCACCCGGTGGCCCAGGCCGGCTAGGCCGGCGGCCCGGTCCGCGTCAGCGGATGAGGCCGACCGCCGTCGCCAGGTGCGCCACGCCGGCCGGCGCGGGTCCGCCGCGTGCCACCTCGGCGAGCACGGTACGCGCCACCGGCCGCATCCGGACCTCGGCCGGCGCGAGCCGGTCGGCCTCGGTCAGGGCGCGGCCCGCCCGCAGCAGGTCACCGATCTGGAGGTACGCCCGCGCGGCGTCGACCAGGTGCGCGGCGCGGTGCTCGACGGGCAACCACCGCCAGCCCTCCGACCGGATTGCCGTCTCGTGCCGGGCGACCGCCTCGGCGCCGTCGCCGAGTTCGACAGCCACCGCCACGTGTGCCACCCGCACGGCAGCCGGCCCGAATCCGTCGAGGTGGGGGTCGTGCCGGTCGTCGGCCCGCCCGGCGATCCCGGCGGCCACCCCCAGCCACTCCGCCGCGCTGCGCGCGTCGCCGCAGGACGCCGCCGCGAGCGCCGCCTCGACCCACAGTGTCCCGGCCAGAGCCGCTCCGACCGGCGATGCGTCGCGCGCCGCCGGGGCACCGGTCCGGTTCGCGGCGGCGATCGTCACCGTCGTCGCCAGCCGCCCCCGCCCCGTGGCACGCAGCGCCTGCCCGAGCGGCACCGCCGCGACCGCCGTCCACCTCGGATGACCGGCGGCCACCGTCACCGCCCGGTCGGCCGCCAGCCACGCCAGGTCCGGCTCGCCGAGTTTCACCAGCACCGACGCCGTGATCCGGTACGCCCGCACCAGCCGCCCGCCGGCGCCGTCCCCGTCCCCGGCGTACGCGGCCCGGGCCGCGTCGAGCAGTTCCGGCACCAGGCGCAGCACCTGCGGATAGCGTGCGTGCCGGTACGCCGACCACGCATGATCCACCCGCCGGCCCAGCTCGTCCGTGGACGTCGAATCCCGGTGGCCGGAACCGGCCGGGAACAGGTCGTAGCGGGCCAGCGCCGCGCGTACCCCGTCCACCCCCTCGTCGCCGCGGGCCGGCGGCGGATTCTCCCGGCCGAGCAGCGTCGCCGGTTCCACCCGCAGCACCCGGGCGACATCCTGGATGACGGAGAAGCGGTCCAGGGCGCGTACGCCGCGTTCGACCTTGTCGACCCAGCTCTTCGACTTGCCCACCCGGTCGGCCAGCATCTGCTGGGTCATCCGACGCCGGACCCGCCACTGGGCGACGCGGCGGCCGACCGGCACGTCACCGCCGGTCATGCCGCCGGTCCGGTACCGCCCGGGTCGTCTCCTCGACCGGTATCCGCTCCGCCTCGGCCTGCGCGAGCAGCCGCTGCCGCGCCGCCTCCCGCTCGGCGGCCTGAATCTGCTCGCCCCGATCAACAGCCGGCCTGTCACCATGTTTCGGCATCGCCACCTCCATCGGCGGAGACGCGTCGACGCGCCTCACCACCACAGGCTGAGGTGACTCAGGGTGATCAGAAAGGTGCGGATGGTGCGATCCGAAGATCGTGAGTCATCGACTCGGACGCGGTGTACCAGTCACCGCGCACCGCCCATCAGCTCGGCCAGTGCGGCCAGCTCGTCCGTCATCGCCCGGCGGCGTCCGGTGGCGATGGTGTCCACGATGTCCCGCGCGTACCGCTGCTGCCGCAGCCAGGTCGGCGCCGTGCCGCGCAACTGCGTCAACACCGCTGTCGCTTTCCCGTAACGCCGCAGATCCGCATACGCCCACGCCAGGTCCAGCCGATGCCGGCGCCACGCCGACCTGCTGATGGTGGGTGCCGGCGGCACCGACGCGGACAGTTCCAGCACCCGTCCCGCCTCACCGGCCACCGCCGCCGCTTCCGCCCGCTGCATCTGCACCTTGGCGCTGTCGAAGCCACCCACCAGCATCAACTGGTCCGCCGCCGGTATCCGCTCACCGATCCGGACCGCGGCGGCAGCGGCGACGCCGATCAGGTCGGCCACCTCGTCCGGCCGGTTGTCCCGGGCCCGCGCGGCGGCGGCGCCCAGCAGCAACCATCCCCACGCGGCCAGGTCGGCGGGCGTCGCCCGGGACAACCGCGGCTCCACCTCGTCGGCGGTGACCACCGCCAGTTCGGCCGCCTCGCTGATCCGGCCCTGACGCATCAGCAGCCAGCACATCGTCCGGATGACGGTCGCCGCCACCACCTGGTCCCCGGAGCGCTGCGCGGCGTCGAGGGCACCCGAGAGCGCGGTCTGCGCCAGGTCGTCGGCGCGAAGCTGGATCAGCAGACCGCCGGCCAGGTGATAGGTGCGGGCGAGCAGGTCGTACGCCTCGGCCTGCCGCTCGTCGCCGGCCAGACCGACCGCCGCGCGCACGTCGACCAGCAACGGCGGCACCACCCGCAACGCCACCGCGTAGTCACCGGCGTTGTAGACCCGATCGGCGGCGTGCAGGTTTCCGCGCAGCGTGCGGAGGCCGGGTGGCTCGCTCCGCGGCACCACGAACGGCGCGCCGTCGATCCCTCGCAGCGGGGTGATGACCCGGCGGATCTCCGCCAGCGACAACGACCGGTTCTCCGCCTCGCCGCGCGCGGCGGCCTGCGACGCGTCGCCGAGCAGCCCGGACGTCGACACCCCCAGGGCGCGCGCGAGCGCATGCAGCGTGTCGAGGCGAGCCGTGCCCCGGCTGCCCTGTTCCAGCTTCCGGATCACCTCGACGCTGATCCCGGACCGCTCGGCCAGTTGTTCCTGCGTCAGCCGCGACTCACGACGAAGCCCGGCGAGACGCTCCCCGACGGTGGGTTCAGTCATGCCATCTCCCGCTGCCGCAACGACCGACCGCCCATCGACGTGCAGGCGGATGAGCTGCCACTTCGGACCGTACACCGGTCTGAGCTGTGCGTGACGTCCCGTGGGTGGATCGACCCCGGTACGCCGAAGTGCCGGCCTCGTGCCCGAGGGATTCTCGTGAATATCGCGTTGCCGCCCCGCGCGTCGCGGTCGTACCGTGAGCGGGCAACGTCAACCGGTTCCAGCCCTCAAGGAGCGCCCCCGTGTCGCAGCAGAAACGCACCCGAGCCGAGCGGCCCGCGCCGCGCGCCGGTGCCCTGCTTTCCGCACCGGGCGAAGGCTGTTGGCGAGCGCGGTCGCGACGTGACGATCGTCGAGGGTTGCGCCCGTCGCCCGGCCTCACCTGACCGGACCGGTCCGCGTTCGCGGCCCGCGACCGACAGCGCTGCGGTCGCGGGGTCCCGGCGTCAGCGGGTGCAGTTGATGAGCGCTCGCACCTGGTACAGGCCCGGCCACGGCTGCGTCGCGAAGTTTCCGCCAGGGCTGCACTGCGTGGCCGGATCGAACCCGTCCGCGCTGGCCAGGGCCCATGCGTTGTTCGTGGCGTAGGACAGCGCGGTGAAGTAGTTGTTGTTCATCCCGGTGCCCACGTAGGACGTGGTTTCGGCGGCCTGAGCCGGACCTGCGGCGAGGATGGACGTGGCCAACGCACCGACCATCACGGTGGCTGCGGCGATCCGACGACGTGCGGGCATGCGGGCTCCTCTGGCTCGATCCGACGCCCGATCTTGGCAGAGGGATAGACGTATCGACAAGCACTGGGGTGGAGCCGACGCCGTCGGCCCAGCCCTACGAGCAAGGAGACGATCATGGGTTTCACCCCGCTGGCCGGTACCCGGGCGCCGGTCCGGGTCTGGACCGACCCGTACGCGATCGAGGCGCAGGCGGCCCGGCAGCTGCGCAACATCGGCGCGCTGCCCTGGGTGCAGGGCGTCGCGGTGATGCCGGACGTGCACTTCGGCAAGGGTGCGACGGTCGGTTCGGTCATCGCCATGCGGCAGGCCGTCTCGCCGGCCGCGGTCGGCGTGGACATCGGCTGCGGCATGTCCGCGGTGCGCACCTCGCTCACCGCCGCCGACCTGCCCGACGACCTCGGGCCGCTGCGGTCGGCGATCGAGGCGGCGATCCCGGTCGGGTTCGCGATGCGCGACGACGCGGTCGACCCGCGCCGGGTCCGGGGTCTGGAGCAGGCCGGCTGGGTCGACTTCTGGCGTCGGTTCGGCACGCTCGACCGGAAGGTGGCGCAGCTCGAGACGCGGGCGCAGCGGCAGCTCGGCACGCTCGGCGGCGGCAACCACTTCATCGAGGTCTGCCTGGAGCAGGGCGGCCCGGACGACGGCCAGGTCTGGCTGATGCTGCACTCCGGTTCCCGCAACATCGGCAAGGAGTTGGCCGAGCGGCACATGGCGGTGGCGCGCGGGCTGCCGCACAACACCGACCTGCCCGACCGTGACCTGGCGGTGTTCCTGTCCGGCACGCCGGAGATGGACGCCTACCGCCGGGACCTGTGGTGGGCGCAGGAGTACGCGCGGCGCAACCGGGCGGTCATGCTGGCGCTGCTCTGCCAGGTGGTCCGGGACGCGTTCCCGCGGGTCGGCTACGACGAGCCGATCTCCTGCCACCACAACTACGTGGCGGAGGAGCGGTACGACGGCGTGGAGGTGCTGGTGACTCGGAAGGGGGCGATCCGGGCCGGCGACGGCGACCTGGGCATCATCCCCGGCTCGATGGGCACCGGCTCGTACGTCGTGCGGGGCAAGGGCAACCTCGACGCGTACTGCTCGGCGTCGCACGGCGCGGGGCGGCGGATGTCGCGGGGGCAGGCGAAGCGGACGTTCAGCACGGCCGACCTGGCCGCGCAGACCGCCGGCGTGGAGTGCCGCAAGGACGCCGGGGTGGTCGACGAGATCCCCGGCGCCTACAAGGACATCACCGAGGTGATGGCCCAGCAGGAGGACCTGGTCGAGGTGGTCGCCCACCTCAAGCAGGTCGTCTGCGTGAAGGGTTGACCGGCGGGGCCGGCGTCGAGGGGGCGCCGGCCCTACCGGGTACGCCGGGCGACGCGCACGGCGACGGCGACCGCGCCGATGGCGAGCAGCGCGGACAGGAGTTGGAGGCCGGGGGAGTCGTCGACCTCCCCGTACCCGAAGCCGGCGACGCCGAGCGCGACGGCGAGGACGGCCAGGGCGGTGAGCGCGTATCTCATGCCTCCTCCCCGTCGGCGACCCATTCGAGCAGGTCGCCGGGTTGGCAGTCGAGGACCCGGCACATGGCCTCCAGGGTGCTGAAGCGGACGGCCTTGGCGCGGCCGTTCTTGAGCACCGCGACGTTGGCCGGGGTGAGCCCGACCCGTTCGGCGAACTCACCGACGCTCATCTTGCGTTTGGCCAGCTCGACGTCGATGCGGACGACGATGGGCATCAGATCACCGCTTCCATGTCGGTGCGCAGCGTGGTGGCCTGCCGCAGCAGCGCGCGCATCACCACCATCAGCAGCCCGAGCACGCTGACGCCGGTGGTGAGCAGGAACAGCAGCAGCGGCAGCCCGGGGTCGTTCGCGTGGAACCCGACGTAGAGGAAGACGGCGACCAGACTCGCCCAGGCGGCGGCGACGGCCCAGACGATCCCGTCGACCCAGGCCAGCGACGCCTCGGTGAAGATGCGGTCGGTGCGGACCAGGGTGAGCAACTGCCAGGTGCACACGATCACCACCTGCACGCAGAGCACCCAGAAGACGGTCACGGCGGTGGCCGGCCAGCGCAGGTACGCCATCTCCGGGTCCTCCCGGGCCATGTGCGCGAACTGGCCCGGGAGCGACATGGTCTCGAACAGCAGCAGAATGCCGAACAGCAGGACGAGGAAGGCACGCAGTGCGGTCACCGCACGCTCGGTAGTCACCATGCATCGACTATCGCTCGTAAGCTATCGAAAGTCAATCGGTTCGGTGCGCTCAGACAGATAGAGCGGCACCCAGGTCAGCGCGACGCCGATCGCGCCGGCCCACAGCGGGACGCGCGGTCCGGCGTACTGGCCGAGCAGGCCGGCGAGCCCGGCGCCGACCGCGATCGCACCGGTGAGCAGGAACCGGAAGGTGGCGTTCATCCGGCCGAGCAGCCGATCCGGGGTCACCCGCTGCCGCAGGCTCACCCCGATCACGTTCCCGATGCCGGTCCGCCACGCCAACGCCAGCCAGCCGAACCCGGCCAGCCACAGCCACGGCCCTCGGTCGATCAGCGCCACCAGCACGCCGGCGGGCGCGACCAACAGGCCGGGCAGCCACAGCGCGCGTCCGGCCCCGATCCGGGCCGCGACCGGGCGCGCCGTCACCGCGCCGAGCAACGCCCCGACCCCACCGACACCGAGGAACACGCCGAGCGCGCCGGCGCCCAGCCGCAGCTCACGCAGGAAGATCAGCGGCAGCATGGTGGTCATCAGGTTCACCGTGAGGTTGATGCCGGCCAGCGAGACGGCCAGCGGACGCAGCGCCCCGCCGCCCAGCACGTGCCGGACGCCCTCGCCCAGCTCCCGTCCGAACCCACCGGCCGGCCGCGTCCGGGCGACGCCGACGGCGGGACGGACCCGCGTCAGCGCCAGCGCGGCGAGCAGGTGGGTGACCGCGTTCACCGCCAGCGCGAGCGGCGCGCCGAGCGCCTGCACGAGCAGCCCGCCGAGGCCCCGGCCGCCGATCTGGACGGTGGCGCCGGTGGTCATCAGCAGCGAGTTGGCGGCGACCAGGCGGTCCCTACCGATCAGCTCCGGCAGGACGCTCTGCGCCGCCACGTCCCCGAAGACGGTGGCGACGCCGACGAGCAGCACCACCGCGTACACCTGACTCAGCGTCAGCGCGCCCGCCCACCAGGCGAGCGGCACCGACGCGTAGAGCGCCGCGCGGACCGCGGCGGCGGCCACCAGCACGGTGCGGCGCGGGGACCGGTCGACCCACACCCCGGCGGGCAGCCCGATCACCAGGAACGCGGCGGTGCCGAGCACCGCGAGCAGCCCGACCTGGCCGGGCGTGGCGGCCAGCGCCGACACGGCCAGCACCGGTACGGCCAGCACCGGTACGGCCAGATAACCGACCTGGAAGCCCAGGCCCTCGACGAGGTCGGCCGCGTAGACGTAGCGGAACGCGCGGGGCCAGCGGGTGGGCGCGGCGGTGGTGGAGGGGGTCATGCCGTAACCCTGTTCCGCCCCACCGGCGGGGTCGATAAATTTGAGCCTGGTCGAATCCGGGGGTGTCGGTGCTGCGTGTCGCGCTGGGGGTGCGGGACCTCGCCGGCGTGCGCTTCGCGATCTCACCGCTGTGGGAGGTGGTCGCGAGCATCCTGGCACTGCGGGCACCCGAGTGGTTCCCCGCCCACCAGCTCTGGCGTGCCGAGGTCCTGCCCCGCCTGACGGGGCTGGACCGGCGACTGCTCGCGGACCTGGTGCCGATGCCCACCGTGGTGATCCCCGCCTTCGTCTGTCCGCCGCCGCCGACCACACGGCCCACCCTGGCCGAGGAGCTGGCCGCGCTCGTGGCCACCCCGCCGGACGTGGTCCGGGCCGGGCTGGACGAGCTGCCGGACGCCCGCTCACCCCGGCTGGCCGCCTTCCGCGCCGACCCGCCGGCCGGGCTGGCCCGCCTCGCGGCGGTGATCGAGGCGTACGCCGCCGCGGCGATCACGCCGTACTGGCCGCGGATGCGGACGCTGCTCGAACGGGAGATCATGGTCGCCGCTGGACGGATGGCCTCCGACGGGCTACGCGGCCTGCTCGACGGGATCGACCCGTACGTGTCCTGGGCCGACGGCACGCTCCACGTCGCCCACCTGACCCGCGCCGGCGCGGTCGACCTCGGCGGTCGCGGCCTGCTGCTGGTTCCGTCCGTCTTCGCCGGCGCCCGGGTCTGGTCGAACCTGACGGAGCGGCCGGCCCAGCCGCTGCTGCGCTACCCGGCCGGCGCGGTCGGCGCGCTCTGGGAACGGAACCCCGCCCCGGCCGGCGTGGCGCTCGCGGGCGTGCTGGGCCGCACCCGGGCCACTCTGTTGCACGAGCTGGCGGTGCCGGCGTCCACCACCGAACTGGCCCGGCGCTGCGGGCTGACCGCCGGCACGGTCTCCCACCACCTCACCGCGCTGCGCGACGCCGGCCTGGTCGGCACGCACCGGGCCGGGCGGTTCCTGCGGTACGCCCGGACCGCCTCCGGGGAGGCGCTTGTCGACGGCGCCGGCCCGCGGTGACCCGGCTCAGCCGTGCACCGGATGCTCGGCCTGGAAGGCGAGCCGGTGGTCCGCGCCAGCCGCCAGGTCGGCGAGCACGTCGTCGAGGTCCAGGAACGTCTGCCAGGGCTCCTGCCCGGTGATGTCGGCGAGCCGGTCCACCACGAGCTGCTCCAGGTCGGTGACCCGGCGGCCCTTCCACACCTTGTCGGCGAGGCTGACCAGCAGATCCTCCAACTGCACGCCGGGCGCGTGCCAGGCGGCGTGGGTGACCGCGAAGCGGGCCCGCTCCTCGGGCACGCCGAAGCGCAGCAGCAACTGGTAGCCCGCCTCCTCGTGCGCGGAGCCCGGACCGGTCAGCTCGGCCGGGTGCTCGACCTTGCCGAGGTCGTGCACCGCGGCGCCGAACAGCACCGCCTGCCTGTCGAACGGCACCGCGGCGAAACGCTCGGCGAACGCGGCGGTGAGGCGCCAGGCGACGTCGTGCACCAGGCGCAGGTGCGCGCCGAGCCGGGGCGGCGCGGACAGGGCGGCCAGCAGTTCGACCGCCACCCCGGGCAGCGGGAGCAGCGGCGGGTCACCCGGTTCGGTCAGGGCGCGGCGCAACGCGTCGGAGGTCACCGGGGCGAGGGTACCGGGCGTCGACGCCGCTCACCCCGTGTCCTGGCCGACCAGCCGACGGTGAACGGTCCGCTCGCCCGATCCCGGCGCGTTCGTCCTGTCAGGAGGGTGGAACGATGTCTATCACGGGGGATCTCACATGATCGAGTTGAACCGTCGTACCCTGCTGCGCGCCGCCGCGCTCACCGGCGCCGCCGCCGCGACCGGGCTGGCCGGCGGAACGGCCGCCGCGACACCGGCCGCCGCCGCCGAGACCGTCAACGGGCCGTGGCTGGTCAGCGTCGGCTGGGGCGTGCGCCAGGTCGACCCCGGCCGCACCACCCCGCGGTGGCTGCTGGAGGACGGCGACAACGCCAAGACCTCACCGGACGGCCGGTACGTGGCCTGGGAAAACACCGCCTGGTCGGGCGACGGCACGCTGCTGCCGTACGTGGCGGTCCACGACCGGGTCACCGGCCAGAAGCGCACGCTGCTCGCCGACCCGCCCGGCGTCCACTACGGCGCGCCCACCTGGTCGCCGGACGGCCGGGAGATCGCCCTGGTCACCGGCGAGCAGGACGACACGCTGATCGCGGTCGACGTGGCGACCGGCGCCACCCGGGTGCTGGCCCAGGGGCACGTCATGCGGGACCCGGACTGGTCCCGGGACGGCTCCATGATCGTCCTGCACTGGCTCAGCCGCTCCGAGGGCTGGCAGTTGCGGGTGCTGGAGCTGGCGACCGGCACCGTCCGGCGGCTCTACACGCCGCAGGCGGGAGAGCGGGTCAGCGGGCCGGTGTTCACGCCCGACTCCCAGCGCGTGGTGTTCTGCACCACCCGCTGGTATCCCGACCGGGACACCTACAACCAGTCCCTGGCGTCGGTGCGACTCGGCGGCACCGGGTTGAAGAAGCTCACCGACCAACCGCGGTTCTACCTGTCGCCGGTGTTCTCCCCGGACGGCCGCTACTGCGCGGCGCTGTCCATCCCGCCGGAGAACACCGAGCCCGACGGCGGCAACATCCTCGTCTCCACCAGCGGCTTCGGTGAGCCGTGGTGGATCCCCGGCGACGAGTACGACGACTCCTCCCGGCTGGACTGGGCGCGGGCCATCTGACCCGCCCGGACGACGCGGCGGCCGGACCACGGCCGCCGCGTCGGCGTATCCGGGGTGGAGATCCCCGCAACCGGGCGCGCGCGGTGCGAGGCTTGGGGTGGACGCCGCCGACGGGGCCGGCGACCGCCGTGGAGGGTGCGATGGCCGAGCCGCCGACCGGGACTTCGGCGCACCGCGCGCAGGCGCACGGCCGGCACGCCAACCACCGCAGCTACCACGACGGCGCGCAGGTCGACGGGTACGTCGACGACCCGTACCACCGGGTGCGCCGCGCGGTCGCGGCCCGGCTGATGGCCGACGGGGTGACCGGCGACGGACCGGTGCTGGAGTTGGGCTGCGGGTCGCGCGGCATGCTCGACCCGGCCGCGTTGCCCGGCCCGCTCGTGCTGGCCGACATGGCCGAGACCGCGCTGGGCACCGCCCGGCGGGCGGCCGGCGGTCCGGCGCTGCCGGTCTGCCTGGACGCCACCCGGGGCCTGCCGTTCCGGGCGGGCAGCTTCGCCGGGCTGCTCGCCGGCGAGCTGATCGAACACGTCTACGATCCGCTGGCGCTGCTGCGGGAGTGCCACCGCGTGCTCGCCCCGGACGGCCTGCTGGTGCTCACCACCCCCAACCTGGCCCCGGTGCAGGACCGACTGGCGTTCCTCGCCGGCCGGGCGCCGCGCCAGGTCGACCCGCTGCACCCCTACCTCTGGCTGCACATCCGCCCGTTCACCGCGTCGCTGCTGCGGCGCACGCTGCGCCGCGCCGGGTTCCTCCCGCTGGCGATACGCTCCAACGAGGTCGGCTGGCGGCTGCCGGGCGGACGCTGGATCGCCTCGCGGTGGCTGGCCCGGGCCGCGCCGGGGCTCGGCGGCTCGTTGATCTGCGCCGCCCGGCGACGCGGCACACCGCCGCCACCGGCGAAACGGGGCGTGATCGCGCATTGACAAAGGGCTATCATGGAGGCTCCGTCGTCGACCGGGGGATGTCATGGCGCGCCTGCTCGGCTGGGTCGTCAGCAATCTCGACGCGTTCATCGGTCTGCTGCTGGCCGTCACGGTCGCCGTCCTCGGCCTGACCAACACCGTCAGCCAGGACGTGGTCAACAGCGCCATCCTGCTGGTCCTCGGCCTGCTCGCCCAGGCGGTGCTGCGCGACCGGCTGCGCCGCCGGACCGCCGAGCAGGAGGTCCGGCAGGTCATGGTGGACGTCCGCGCCCGGCTCACCGACCTGGTCCCGCCGATGGCCGCGCTCACCGGCCCGGAGGGCGCGCTGACCCGATCCCGGGAGGCGATCCAGAGCGCCTCCATGGTCCGGGTGCTGCACGGCAGCGAGGTCGGCCAGGCGCTCGACGAGGCGCGGCAGCACACCGACCAGTGGCACTTCAAGGGCGGCACCGGCACCTACCTGCGCGCCGTCACGCTGCCCGAGTGCCTGAAACACGCCCGCCGCCGCAACGCCACGCTCAGCCTCGCCATCGAGATCATCGACCCGACCGACGAGGAGGTCTGCGAGCGGTACGCGTGGTTCCGGCGCAGCCTGGAAGCCGACGAGCCGACCGAGCCGAAGGAACCGTGGACGGTCGACCGCACCCGCAAGGAGTCCTACGCGACGGTGCTCGCCGCCTGCTGGCACATGCAACGCTCCGGCCTGCTCACCGTCGAGATCCGGCTCTCCGCGCAGATGACCACGTTCCGCTACGACCTCTCCTCCTCCTGTGTGGTCATCACCCAGGAGAACCCGCAGACGCCGGCGCTGCGCATCGACCGTGGCGAGGTCTACTACAACCGGTTCAACATCGAACTCGACTACAGCCGCCGGCAGAGCCGCCGGGTGCCGATCGAGTCCGCCGGCCAGGTCCGCCTCGACGACGAGCCGTCCGTCGAACAGGTCCGCCGGCTGTTCGCCGCGCTCGGGCTGACGCTGCCCCGGTCCTTCGGTGACCGGGAGGTCGGCGAGATCGTGCGCAAGGCCCTCCAGGCGAGGAACCCGTACGCATGACCAGCTACGCCGACCTGGCCCGCGAGATCGACCGGGGCACCCGGCCGGAGCTGCTGCGCGACTGGGTGCTGCACGTGCTCGCCGACGTCGCCGACGGGCGGCGACCACTGCGGGCGGTCCGGCACCCGCTCGGTTTCACCTGCCTGCCGGTGGAGCGCGACGGCCCCGACGGGATCTGCGTGCACGCCTGGCCGGCCGACCCGCCGCCGGTGCGCCCCACCACCTCGGCCATGCACTCGCACAGCTGGGACCTGCTCAGCCACGTGCTGCACGGCACGGTCCGCAACGAGCTGATCGACGTCACCGACGCGCCCGCCGACCCCTCCTGGCGGATCTACGAGGTGCACAGCCTCGGCGAGGTCGACGAGGTGGCCGCCACCGACCGTCTGGTCACCGCGATGACCGCCACCGTGGAGACGCACACCGCCGGCGACTCGTACGCGCTGCGCGCCGGTGGCTTCCACACCTCGGAGGTCGCCGCCGGCACGCCCGCGGTGACCGTGGCGCTCGGCCGGACCACACCCGGCGCGTGCGACCTTAGCCTCGGCGCGGTGGACGGGCGCAGCCACCGGGTCCGCCGGGACCGCTGCGACGCGGCGGAGACCGCGCGGATGGCGCGGGAGATCGCGCGACTGGTGGCACGGGGCTGACTGGCTGGAGGAGCCGTGGACGTGGAGCCGAACAGAGGCGGGCCCGACCTGCGCGACGCGCACCGGTTCGCGGTGGACGCCGCCCGGGCGGCCGGCCGACTGCTGCGCCGGGGCATCCGGGGCGAGGTGCACGCCCGGGCCAAGGACGACTCCGGTGACCTGGTCACCGACCTCGACCTGGCCGCCGAGCGGTTGATCGTCGACCGGATCCGGGCCCGCTGGCCGGAGCACGGGGTGATCGCCGAGGAGGGCGGCGAGTACGCCCCCGACACCACCTGGGCGTGGCTGGTCGACCCGCTCGACGGCACCAACAACGTGGCGATCGGCCTGCCGGCGTACGTGGTGGGCATCGCGTTGTGTGAACGCGGCTCGCCGGTGCTCGGCGTGGTGCACGATCCGGTCGCCGGCCGGACCTGGTCCGCGCTGCGCGGCCACGGCGCGTTCGTGCACGGTGCGGACCCGGCCGGCCGGCCGCTGCGTACCGCCCACCGGCCGGTGCCGGCCGCGCCGGTGCTGGCCTGGACCCAGGGCCACGGCGTACGCCGCGACGACAGCACCGCCCGGGCGTTGAAGGTCGTGCTCGACACCACCGCCCGCCGGGTGCTGCAACTGTGGGCGCCGCTGCTGTCCTGGGTGATGCTGGCCCGGGGCGACATCGACGGCATCGTCGGCTACCGCCCGGAGGCGGTCGACCTGCCGGCCGGGCTGCTGCTGGCCGCCGAGGCCGGCATGGTGGTACGCGCGCTCGACGGTGGCCCGTTCGACGACCGCTACGGTTGCCCGGCCGACCGACGTAGTTTCGTCGCCGGCCCACCGGAGACGATCGACCGGCTGGTCAAACTGGTCACCGCGGCACAGTGGATCGAGCCGCAGGTCCGCCAGCTCACCCCGATCAGCCTCGGCACGGTCGGTTGGTGAACCGTCCGTCCCTGCGCGAGCGGCGGTAGCGCCGTTCACGGTGCGGGGCTCGGCGGTCAGGCCACGGCCAGCTCGGCGAACCACCGCCCGCCCGCCGGGTACAGGTCCCGCACGGGGAGCCCGGCGGCCGTGGCCGGGCCGTGCACCGCCCGGGTGTCCAGCCGCGCCCAGCCGAAGCTGGGCCCCCGCCGCCGGCCGGAGACCACGTGCGCCCGGCCCTGCCAGGCGCCGCTGCCAGGCGGGTCCACCTCGACCAGCACGGTGCCGTCCGGGTGCAGCAGCTCCCGGCACCGACGCAGCAGCCGGGTCGGGTCGCCGCCGATGCCGATGTTGCCGTCCAACAGCACCACGTGCCGCCACCGGCCCTCGGCCGGCAGCGGACCGAACAGGTCGGCGCGCACCGCGACCGCGCCGCGCGCCCGGGTCAGCGCCACCGCCCGTGGGCAGACGTCGACGCCGAGCGCGGCCAGACCGGCCCGGGTGAGCGCCGCGGTGAGCCGGCCCGGCCCGCACCCCAGGTCCAACGCCGGACCGTGGCAGCGGGCCACCACCGTGGCGGTCGCCGCCTCCGCGGGGCCGTGCCACCGTTCCACCGGCAGCCGCCGGCGAACCCCGTCGGCCTGCACCAGCCAGTGACTGCCGGCACGCTCGCGCAGCGCGATGCCGAAGGCCTCCACACCGGCCGGCACACCGGTCGCGCTCGCCGGGCCGGTCCGGGTCGGCGTCTGGCGGGTCCGCAGCCCCGGCTCGCTGGTCGCGCTCGCGGGGCCGGCGCTCATCGAACCGCCTTCGGTCGACGATCGGGCGACATCGCCACCAGGGCGGGTCGCAGCGCGGCGACCTCGCGGGCGAACCGGCCGCCGGGCACGCCCCGGGCCACCGCGCGGGCGTCGGCCCAGTCGTCCACGTCGCGCAGCGTGGGCAGGGCCCCCACCCGCAGGCCCGCGTCGCACAACGCCGCGTAGGTGAGCCGGCCGGTGTCGGCGGTGGACATCGGCACCGCGCGCAACGCCGCCGCGCGGCGCGGGTCGCGCAACCCCAGCGCCCACCAGCCGCCGTCCGCCGCCGGGCCGAGCACCGCGTCGACGCCGGGCGCGGCCAACCGGCGTACGCCGTCGGCGAGCAGCGCCGGCGTCACCTGCGGGGTGTCCATGCCGATCTGGAGCACCGGCCGCCCCGGGTACGCGTGTGCCACGTCGGCGTGCGCGTGGGCCAGCCGCTCGGCGAGGCCGTCACCCCACTGCGGCAGCACCGGCCAGCCGGCGACCGAGGCGGCGAGGTCCGCGCCCTCCTCGGCGTCGGCCAGCCGCCCGGCCAGCGCCAGCACCGGCGTCACGCCTCCGGTGGCGGCGACCGCGTCCAGCGTGTCGCGCAGGGCGGCGGCGGCGATCCGGGCCGCCTGGGCCGGGGTGGCCGGCGGGCACAGCCGCGTCTTCACCGCCCCCGGCACCGGGGCCTTCGCCACCACCAGCAGGACGGTCACCGTCGGCCGTCCACACTGCGCAGCACGGTGAGGAAGTCCCGGGTGGCGCGGACCGTGCCGCGTACCGAGCCGGACACCTTGGACTTCGTGCCGGCGGCGCGCGGGGCGTAGCGGACGTCGTGCTCGTGGATCCGCCAGCCGGCCGCCGCCGCCCGGATCATCAACTCCACCGGATAACCGAACGCCCGGTCGGTGACGCCGAGCGCCAGCAACGCCTCGCGGCGGGCCACCCGGATCGGACTGAGGTCACGCAGCGGCACCCCACGCTGCCGGAGCAACGCGGCGACCAGCGCGGTGCCCGCCCGCGCGTGCCACGGCCAGGCGCCGGCCGACACCGGCCGACGGCGCCCCACCGCCAGGTCGGCCGTGCCGGCCGCGACCGGGGCGACGAGCGCCGGCAGCTCCGCCGGGTCGAACGAGCCGTCCGCGTCCAGGACGCAGACCAGCTCCGTCCCGGCGGCCTCCAGCCCGGTGTGCACGGCCGCGCCGTAACCGCGACGCGGTTCGCGTACCACCCGGGCGCCGTGCCGGGCCGCCACCTCGGGCGAGCCGTCCCGGGAGCCGTTGTCCACCACGATCGCCCGGTAACCCGGCGGTAACGCGTTCAGCACGCCGGGCAGGGCGGCGGCCTCGTCCAGGCACGGCAGCACCACGTCGATCTGTGTCCGCATGCCGCCGACGCTAGGCCGACCGCCGCCCGACCGAGCCCTCGATCGTGCTTACAGAACCGTTACGAGCAGGCATTTCTTACCATCCCGTGACGGGCCGGCGGTTGCGGTCCCGTCCCGCGCCGGCCCCCCGTACCGTGCGGTCGTCATGAGATCCGCACCCACCCTGCGTCGCGCCCCCGCCGCGGACCGGACCGGCTCCCCGCACCGGGGCGACCTGGTCGTGGTCGCGGTCGAGGCGGCGCTGCTCGCCGCCGCCGTCGTGGTCGGCCTGGTGCTCAACCGGCGTGGCGTGGGCCTGCACGCCGACGCGGCGCCGCTCTACGCCACCTGGCGTCCGCACGCCGGTTGGGGTACGCCGCTCGCGGCGCTCGTCGCGCTCGCCGTGCTCGGACCGGGACTGCGCTGGGCCCGGACCGCCCGATGGGGGCCGCTGCTGGCGGCCGGCTGGCTGGCGGCGGTGGCCTGGACGCTGGCGCTGGCCCTGGTGGACGGCTGGACGGCCGGGCTGACGCGACGGTTGACGCCGCAGGCGGAGTACCTGCACGAGGTGCCCGGGGTGACCGACATTCCCCGCATGCTGGCCGGCTTCACCGACCGCATCCTGGACTTCCAGCCCGACTCCTGGTCCACCCACACCGCCGGGCATCCGCCGGGCGCGCTGCTGGTCTTCGTCTGGCTGGACCGGGTCGGGTTGGGCGGGGGCGCCGCCGCCGCGCTGTGCTGCGTCCTGGTCGGCGCGACCGTGGTGGTCTCGGTGCCGGTCACGTTGCGCGCGCTGGGCGCCGCCGACGCGGCCCGGGCGGTGCTGCCGTTCCTGGTGCTGCTGCCCGGCGCGGTGTGGCTGGGCGCCTCCGCCGACGCGGTGTTCACCGGCGTGGTCGCCGCCGGGCTCGCGCTGCTGGCGGTACGCGGACCGCTCGCCGCGCTGGCCGGCGGCCTGCTGCTCGGCTTCGCGCTGCACCTGTCGTACGGGTTCGTGCTGGTCGGCGCGCTGGCGGTGACCGTGTCGGCGCTGCGGCCCGACCGCCGCCGGGCCGCCCTGGTCGCCGCCACCGCCGGCGTCTCGGCCGTCACGGCGCTGTTCGTGCTCTCCGGTTTCCGGTGGTGGGAGGGGTACGACCGGGTCGTAGAGCGCTACTACCAGGGCTGGGCGGCCGACCGCCCGTACGCGTACTGGGTATGGGCGAACCTGGCCGCGCTGCTGCTCTCCGCCGGGCCGGTGCTCGGGCCGGCGCTGCGTCGTACCGCCGTCGCGGCGCGCGCCGCCTGGTCGGCTGCCGGCCCGGTCGGCACTCGCCGCCCCGGGTGGACCGGGTGGACCGGACGGCTGGTCGGGCTCGGGCCGACGGTGCTGCTTCCGGCCGCCGCCGCGCTGGTGGTGGCCGCCGCCGACCTGTCCGGGATGAGCAAGGCCGAGGTGGAGCGGATCTGGCTGCCGTTCGTGGTCTGGCTGCTCGTCGCCGCCGCGCACCTGCCCCCGTCGACCCACCGCCGCTGGCTCGCCGCCCAGGCCGTGACCGCCCTCCTCGTCAACCACCTCCTCCTCACCGTCTCCTGACCCCCGCCCACGCCCCCATCGAGGCCGCGCGGTTTCCCGGAAAGAGGGGCTGTCGCGGGCGGAATAGCCACTCTTTCCGGGAAACTGTGGCCCGAGGGGGGGGTGGGCGGCCCCGAGGAGGGGCGGGGGCGGGGGTCAGGCGGGTTGGGGGGAGAGGGTGGCGGGGGAGCGGAGGGGGTCGGTGGCGAAGGCTTTGACGCCGTCGGTGAAGGTGACCCGCGCGGTGTAGCCGAGCAGGTCGCGGGCGCGGGTCGGGTCGGCCACCACGTGCCGGACGTCGGCCGCCCGCGCGCCGCCGGCGATCTCCGGTGCCGGGCCGCCCATGGCCTCGGCCAGCGCGGTCGCCAGGTCGCCCACGGTGTGCGGCTCGCCGGAGCAGACGTTCATCGGCACCAGGCCGTCCGGCGGCGGCGCGGTCAACGCCAGCAGGTTCACCCGCGCCACGTCCGTGACGTGCACGAAGTCCCGCCGCTGCCGGCCGTCCTCCAGCACGACCGGGGCGCGACCGGCGGCCAGCGCCGAGCGGAACAGCGAGGCCACCCCGGCGTACGGGGTGTCGCGGGGCATCCGCGGACCGTAGACGTTGTGGTAGCGCAGTGCCCACACACCGCCGCCGGTCTGCCGGGCCCACGCCGCGGCGTAGTGCTCCTGGGCGAGTTTGCTGGCCGCGTACGTGCTGCGCGGCTCCAGCGGCGCGTCCTCGGGTACCAGCGCCGGGGTGAGCGGGTCGCCGCAGCCGGGGCAGGTCGGGTCGTAGCGGCCGGCGGCCAGGTCGGCGGCGCGGCGCGCGGCGGGACGCACCACGCCGTGCCGGGCGCAGGTGTAGCGCCCCTCGCCGTAGACCACCATCGAGCTGGCCAGCACCAGCCGGCGTACCCCGGCGCGGTGCATGGCGGCGAGCAGCACCGCCGTGCCGAGATCGTTGTGCCCGGCGTAGTCCGGCGCGTCGGACGGGTCGAGCCCGTGCCCGACCATGGCCGCCTGGTGACAGACCGCGTCCACGCCAGCCAGCAGCCGGTCCAGCAGCCCGGCGTCGCGGACGTCACCGACGGTCGGGTCGTGCCGCCGGGACCATTCCGGCAGCGCGCCGCCGTGCGCCTGCGGCAACAGGGCGTCCAGGCAGACCGGCTCGTGGCCCTCGGCCGCCAGCAGGTCGGCGATCTGCGATCCGATGAAGCCGGCCGCGCCGGTGAGCAGTACCCGCATACCGGCCCACGCTAGGGCACCCGGGTCGGGCCGGCGGCCGGTTCACGTCCGACGTCAGCGGTCCGTAAGGACGACCGCGGTAAGGCGGTCCGTGAGGACGACCGCGGTAAGGCTTCGGTAATGCGGCAAACGCCGTCGCGGGCGACCGGCGGCGTCTAGCGTCCCATCCGGAAGCGCCGGCCGACCGGTCGGCCCCGTCGCCGGAGGAGGTGCCCGTGCCCACCGACGTCCCACCAGCGGACGACCCCGCGCCCGCCGCGACCGAGCCGCGGTACGCCGCGCCGGCCCAGCTCTGGCGTGCCCTGGACCGCCACCGTCCCCCGGGCGTCGACGCGGTCGACCGCGCCTGGCGCAGCCCGGTACGCGGACCGTGGCTGACCTCCGTGCTGGGCGCCGTGCTGCTGGCCACCCTGCCGCTGGTGATCGTCACCGGGCTGCTCGACTGGATCGCCTACGGCCCCCGCTTCGACCAGGCGTTCCCCCGGGACGTGGGGTGGCTGCACCCGCCGGTGTTCGACTGGCCGACCCGACCGGCGTGGCTGTTCCGGGTCACCCAGGGGCTGCACGTGACGCTCGGGATCGTGCTGGTGCCGGTGGTGCTGGCCAAGCTCTGGTCGGTGGTGCCGAAGCTGTTCGCCTGGCCACCAGCCCGTTCCGGCGCGCAGGTGCTGGAGCGGCTGTCGTTGCTGCTGCTGGTCGGCGGCATCCTGTTCCAGAGCGCCACCGGCCTGCTCAACGTGCAGTACGCGTACCTGTTCGGCTTCGACTTCTACACCGCGCACTGGTACGGCGCCTGGATCTTCACGGTGGCGCTGGTGGTGCACGTGGCGGTCAAGCTGCCCCGGCTGGTGACCGCGCTGCGCGGGCCGGGCTTCGCGCGTACCCCGCTGGCCCGGACCCGGCCGGAGCCGGCGGACCCGGACGGCCTGGTGGCACGCCGCCCCGGCCCGGCGACGACGAGCCGGCGCGGCGTGCTGGCGCTGGCCGGCGGCGGCGCGTTGCTGCTGGCCGCGCTCACCGTGGGGCAGGGCGTCGACGCGCTACGGGGCACCGCGCTGCTGCTGCCGCGCGGCCGGCGGATCGGCGACGGGCCGACCGGTTTCCCGGTCAACCGCACCGCCGCCGCGGCCGGCGTCACGCCGGACCGGACCGGGTCGGGCTGGTCGCTGACGGTGCGCGCCGGCGACCGGACCGAAACGCTCGACCGCGACCGGCTGCTCGCGCTGCCGCAGCACACCGCCACGCTGCCGATCGCCTGCGTGGAGGGCTGGTCGACGTTGCAGACCTGGACCGGGGTACGCCTTCGGGACCTCGCCGCGATGGTCGGCGCCGCGGAGCCGGCCACGGCACGGGTCCGTTCGCTGGAACGCGGCGGGCTGTTCAGCCGGGCCACCCTGCACGGCGGCCAGGTCAGCGACCCGGACGCGCTGCTCGCGTTGCGGGTCAACGGCGTCGACCTGAGCCCCGACCACGGCTTCCCGGCCCGGATCATCGTGCCGGCGCTGCCCGGCGTGCACTGCACCAAGTGGGTCGAGGAGATCGAGTTCGATGGCTGAGCTCCGGCGGGCGTACGGCGCGGCGTGGTGGCACCTGGCGCTCCTGGTCGGTTGCTTCACGGTGACCGGCTGGATCGCGCTGCGGCTGGCCGGCGAACCGACCGCGGGGCGGATGCTGCTCTGGTTCGTCGGCGCGGTGGTCGCCCACGACCTGGTGCTGTTCCCGGCGTACGCGACCCTCGACCGGCTGCTGCGTCGCTTCGGCCCGGCGGTGCGCAACCACGTGCGGGTGCCGGCGCTCGGCTCGGGGCTCCTGCTGCTGGTCTATCTGCCCGGCGTGCTCGGGCTCGGCGACGGCACGTACTCGGCGGCCACCGGGCTGACGCCCGAACCGCTGCTGCGACGCTGGCTGGCGGTCAGCGCCGTGCTGTTCGCCGCGAGCGCGCTGCTTTACACGGTCCGCCGGTTGCGCCACCGCGAGCGTTGACCTCCCGACGCGCGGGGCGGGTCAGGCGCCGGGGCCGATCAGCAGCGCGGCCACCGTGCCCGCCGTGGCGAGGGCGGCCAGCGCGGCGCTGGTCGCCACGAACCGGCCCAACGGCACCGCCACGCCGGCGGCCCGGCATCGCTCGTACCAGATCAGCGTGGCCAGCGACGCCCACGGCGTGGCCAGCGGACCCACGTTCGTGCCGATCAGCAGCGCCAGCAGTTGGGTGTGCCGGTCGGCGGCGATCACCGCCTCGCCGGCCACGTACGCCGGCAGGTTGTTGACCACGTTGCTGAACAGCGCGCCGACCGCGCCCGCCCGCAGCGCCCCCTCCGCACCCGGATCGGCGCCGATCAGCGCGCCCATCACGCCGTCCAGGCCGTGCCGGCCGATGGTCTGCACCACCAGGAACAGGCCGGTGACGAACACCAGCAGCCGCCACGGCACCAGCGCCGGCCGCAGCCGGTGCCGGGCGCGTGCCGCGAAGCCGGCCACCACGATCGCGGCGGCCACCCCGGAGGCGACGCCGATCTCCACCCCGGCCAGGACGCCGCCGACGAAGAGCAGGCAGGCGGCCAGCGCGGTGCGGTAGAGCAGCCGGTCCGGCGCCACGTACGGCGGCGGCGGGACGAACGGGTCGGCCCCGGCGCGGGCCGGTCGCCAGTACCACCACCACAGCAGCAGCATGGTGATCGCGATGGCGACGAGCTGCGGCCACCACATCCGGGCCGCCCACGGCACCGGGTCCAGGCCGATCCGGTCGCTGGCCAGGATGTTTGTCAGGTTGGACACCGGCAGCAGCAGGCTCGCGGTGTTGGCCAGCCAGACCGTGGTCATGGCCAGCGGCGTCGGCGGCACGTTCAGCGTCCGGGCCAGCGCGATCATCACCGGCGTCAGCAGCACCGCGGTGGTGTCCAGGTTGAGCGCGATGGTGGTGACCGAGGCGAAACCGACGCAGAGCCAGAACAGCGCCCGGAAGCTGCCCCGCGCGGTGATCGCCACCCGGGCGGCGAGCGCGTCGAACACGCCGGCCACCGCGGTCAGCTCGGCCAGCACCACCACCGTGCCGAGGAAGATCAGAATGGGCACGATCCGGCGTACGGTGGCCTCGGCGTCGGCGCGGGGGAGCAGCCCGGTGAGCACGCAGAACACGCCGACCACGGCCAGCCCGATCGCGATCCAGTCGAGCACGTGCAGCCGGCTCCGACGGGATCGGTCCGGCGCGGCGGACGGCGGATCGCCGACGGTCTCCACGAACGACGATCCTCGCACATCCGTCCCGACCGGTCCGGCCCGACATGGGCGGCATACCGTGCGGCCGAGGGTGTCGATCTGTTGACCGTCGGTGGTCATAATGACCACGTGGCTGTAGGCGCGCACCCCACCCGGTCCGACCGCCCCATCGACTTCTTCATCAGCTACTCGCCGGCCGACGAACGCTGGGCGACGTGGCTGGCGTGGGAGTTCGAGACCGCCGGCTACCGCACGATGATCCAGGCGTGGGACTTCGTGGCCGGCACCAACTTCATCGACTTCATGGACCGCGGGGTCCGTGAGGCCGAGGTGGTGGTGGCGGTGCTGTCCGAACGCTACCTGCACTCCACGTACGGCAAGCTGGAGTGGCAGGCCGCGTTGCGCGCCGACCCGGACGGCACCGGCAACAAGCTGGTCACCGTGCGGGTCGAGGACTGCCCGATCGACGGTCTGCTCGCCACCATCACCTACGTCGACCTGGTCGGCGTGGACGACCCGGCGCAGGCGCGCGCCCGGGTGCTGGACCGGATCCGGGAGGCGCTCGACGGTCGGGCCAAGCCGATGCGGCAACCCGCGTTCCCGCACCACCCGGACGATCCGGCCGGCCTGCTCGCCGCGCCCGCCGCCGGGACGCCCGCGCAGCGTCGCCCCCGGCGTACCCCGATCAACCCGCCGCCGTTCCCGCCGGCCGCGGTGGCGCCGCCCACGGCGCGCGACACCGTCACGGTGCTCCAGGTGGCCGGGCCCCGGTTCGGTCGCGGCGTACTCGACCCGGGCGCCCCGGTCACCCCCGGCGAGGTGCAGGAGCACCTGATGGGTGACCTGACGCTGCTGATGAACGACGGGGTGCCACGACCCGACCTGCTGGTGGTGGCCGGCAACCTGACCGAGTCGGGCACCCCGCGTGAGTTCTCCGACGCGTTGAGCTTCCTCACCGGGCTGCGGGTGCTGCTCGGCCTGGAACCGCACCGCCTCGTGGTGGTGCCCGGCCCGCGGGACGTGACGATGGCCGCCTGCCGGGCGTACTTCGCCACCTGCGAGGCCGACGACGTCGACCCGCAGCCGCCCTACTGGCCCAAGTGGCGGCACTACGCGCGGCTCTTCGACGACCTCTACCAGGGGCTCGACGACCGGCTCTTCGACAGCGAACAGCCCTGGACGCTGTTCCCGATCCCCGACCTGCGGGTGGTGGTGGCCGGGCTGAACTCCACCATCGCCATCACCCACCGTGAGGAGGACCGCTACGGCTTCCTCGGCGAGGCCCAGTCGAGCTGGTTCGCCCAGCGGCTGCGCCACTACCAGCAGTCCGGCTGGCTGCGGCTGGGCGCGATGGCGCACGCCCCCGGCCCGCGCAGCCCGTACGCCGACGAGGCCCCGCCGGACCGGGTGTCGCTGCGCGACCGTGGCTCGGTCAACCGGCTGGTCGGCCCGATGCTCAACCTGCTGATCTCCGACGCGGCGCCGGCCGGCCGGGTCGACCCGGTGGTGCCGCTGGCCGCCGCGCCGCGCGACGGCCGGGCGCAGGTGCTGCGGCTCGGCGCGGACGGGCTGACCCGCTGGGTGCTGGGCCGCGACGACCGTGAGGACGGCGGCGAGTCCACGGCGGTGAGCTGGCCCCGCGCCGAGGCCACCTTCGGCGCGGCCGGCCCGGCCCAGGTGCCCGACCCGAGGCGACCGGCCCTGGTGGAGGGCGCCACCCAGGGCGGGGCGCCGGCCGCGGCGGCGACGCCGGCGGCGCCGGTGGAGCGGCTGCTGGACCGGCTCGCCGAGGTGTGCGAGGCCCGCTACGACCGGGTGGTGGTGCGGCGTGTCGACGGCGACCCGCCGCACCTGTACGTCAGCTACCGCTCCGACGGGGTGGTCCGGCAGCAGCGGGTCGGCGCGCACGTGGGCACGCCGGGGCCGGACGATGTGGACCGGTTCGCCCGTCGGGTGCACGCCACCGACCCGGACATCGGGTCCGAGCTGGTCTACGACGGCGACCGGGTGCCGCGCGGGCTGGCCGAGGAGGCGCAGCGGCGCGGCGTACGCGTGCTGCACCTGACCGAGTTCCAGGGCCTGCTGGACCTGCGCGACTACGTGGCCGCGCAGACCGCCCGGCTCCAGGCCGACCGGCTCTACCCGCCCGGGCAGTACGTCCCCCAGCGCTACCGCCACCTGGTCGGCGCGGACCAGCGGGTCCGCGAGGACGTGGTGGACGAGCTGCTGGAGACCGTCTCCGCCCCGGACGGCCGGTTCGTGCTGGTGCTCGGTGACTTCGGCCGGGGCAAGACGTTCGCGCTGCGGGAGGTGGCCCGCCGGCTGCCGACCGCCGCACCGGACCTGATCCCGATCCTGGTCGAGCTGCGCGCGCTGGACAAGGCGCACTCGGTGGACGGCCTGGTCGCCGCGCACCTGGCCAACCACGGTGAGCAGGTGATCGACCTCAAGGCGTTCCGGTACATGCTGCGGCAGGGCCGGATCGTGCTGCTCTTCGACGGGTTCGACGAGCTGGTGGCCCGGGTGACCTACGACCGGGCGGCCGACCACCTGGAGACGCTGCTCCAGGCCGCCGAGGGCGCGGCGAAGATCGTGGTGAGCAGCCGGACCCAGCACTTCAAGACCAACTCGCAGGTGCTGACCGCGTTGGGCGAGCGGGTCGGCCTGCTGCCGCACCGCCGGGTGCTGGCGGTGGAGGACTTCACCCCCGGCCAGATCGAGGCGTTCCTGCGGCACCGCTACGACGGCGACGAGGCCGCCGCCCGCGAGCGGATGAGCCTGCTGGCCGGCGTCAAGGATCTGCTCGGCCTGTCCCGTAACCCGCGCATGCTCGGGTTCATCGCCAACCTGGACGAGGGCCGGCTGGCCGCGGTGGCCGGCGCCGGCGGCACGTTCAGCGCCGCCGCGCTCTACCGGGAGATCCTGGAGTCCTGGCTGGACTTCGAGGAACGGCGCACCCAGGGCATCCCGGGGGCCCCGGTCAGCCTGCGCCGGCCGGAGCTGTGGCAGGCGGTGAGCCGGCTGGCGTTCCAGCTCTGGGAGAGCGGCGAGTCCTACCTGCGGCTCGCCGAGCTGACCGAGTCCACCGGCCAGCTCGCCGGGCGGGCCGAGTCGCGGCTGTCCGGGCCGCAGGCCGCGCACGCGGTCGGCGCGGGCAGCCTGCTGGTCCGCACCGACGACGGGCTGTTCGGCTTCATCCACACCTCGGTGATGGAGTGGCTGGTCGCCGACGGCGTCGCCGAGCAGCTCAACCGGGGCGAGGAGCCGACCGCGCTGGCGGTCCGGTCGCTGTCCGCGCTGGCCGTGGAGTTCCTCGGCGACCTCGCCGACCCGGCCCGCTGCACCGCGTGGACGGCCCGGGTGCTCGGCGACGAGTCGGCCGGCGAGACGCTGCGCGCGAACGCGCTGCGGCTGTCCGCCCGGCTGCGCCTGCCCGACCGGGCCGACCTGCGCGGCGCGGTGCTGCGCGGCGAGGACCTGTCGCACCGGGAACTCGCCGGCGCGGACCTGACCGGCGCGGACCTCACCGACACCCGGCTGGTGGCGACGAACCTGACCGAGGCGCGGCTGGAACACGCCCGGCTGCGCGGCGCGCGCCTGGACCAGGCGCGGCTCGCCGGGGCGGACCTGCGCGGCGCGGAGCTGGCCGGCGCCCGGCTGTTCCGGGCCGACCTGCGCGGCGCGCGGATCGCCGGCAGCAGCTGGCACCGCACCGCGCTGATCGACGTGAGCGCCGACCCGGCGTTGCTGCGCGCGCCGGAGCTGCGCGGCGCGGTCGTCGCGCCGGGCCGGCCGGTCGCGCCCGGGCTGGCGCCGCCCGCGGTGGGCGTCGGGTACGGCTTCGAGGTGGGCCGGCTGCCGGTGCCGGTGGCGTACAGCCCGGACGGCGCGGTGCTGGCGGTGGGCAGCGACGACGGTGGCGTGCTGCTCTGCGACACCGCCACCGGGCTGCCGGTGCGCACGCTCCAGGGGCACCGGTCCCGGGTGTACGCGGTGCGCTACGACGCCGCCTCGCACCAGCTCGTCACCGGCGCGGCCGACCTGACGGTGCGGCTGTGGGACGCCGACCACGGCGACGTGCGGCACGTCATCGAGGACGTCTTCGCGGGCTGGGTGTGGCCGCTGCTCACCGACGAGCGCCGGGGCCGGCTGGTGGTCGGCGACGCGGCCGGCGTGGTCCGGCTCTTCGACACCCGCACCGCGCGGCTGCGCCACGAGTGGCCGGGGCACGACGCGCCGATCTGGGGCACCTCGTTCAGTCCGGACGGCCGACGGGTGGTGGTGGTGGACAGCGCCGGCGCGGTCCGCGGCTGGGACATCCACACCGGCCGGCTCGCGTTCGAGGTGCGGGAGCCGGAGGTGGTCTACCGGGTGGTGCACTCGCCGGACGGCCGGCTGCTGGCCGCCGTCGGGCAGCACGGCCGGGTCTGGGTGCGCCGGGCCTCCGACGGCGAGCTGCTGCGGCAGCCGCGCGGCCACGAGGCCGACGTGTACGCGCTGGACATCAGCCCCGACGGCACGCTGATGGCCACCGGCGACACGCACGGCGCGCTGCGGCTGTGGGAGACCGAGACCGGCCGGCCGGTCCGGGTGCTCGGCCGGCAGCGCGGCGCGATCTACAGCGTCCGGTTCAACGGTGACGGCAGCCTGCTCGCCACCGCGGCCAGCGACGGCGCGATCCAGCTCTGGGACACCGTCGACGGCCAGGTGCGGCACGAGTTGACCCGGCACCGCGGCTCGGTCTGGCCGGTGGTCTGGCGGCCGGACCAGAACCAGGTGGCGACCAGCAGCAACGACGGCACCACCCGGCTGTGGGACGTGCGCAGCGGGCAGCTCCAGCACACGCTGCGCGGGCACGGCCGGCGGGTCACCGCGCTCTCCTTCCGCGACGACGGGGAGGTGCTGGCCGCCTGCGGCAACGACGGCGTGGTCCGGCTCTGGGAACCGCGCACCGGCCGCCTGCTGCGGCAGCTCGCCACCCCCGCCGACCGCCTGCTCTCGGTGGTCTTCTGCCCGGACGAGCCGCTGGTCGCCACGCCGAGCGGCGACGGCGGCGTGCACCTGTGGAACACCGACACCGGCGCGGACGAGCGGGAACTCAACGTGGACACCGACCACGTCTGGGCGGTCGCGTTCAGCCCCGACGGCGACGCCCTGGCCACCGCGAACGACGACGACACGGTCCGCCTCTGGTACCGCCGCACCGGCCGGCACTTCGCCACGCTCACCCCGCACCGGGGCCGGGTCCGCACGGTGGCGTTCAGCCCGGACGGCGAGACCATCGCCACCGGCTGCGACGACCAGATGGTCCGGCTGTGGGACGCGGCCACCGCCACCTGCCGGCTGACCCTGGAGCACCACACCGAACGGGTCTACTCGATCGGCTTCAACAGCGAGGGAACGCTGCTGGCCAGCGCCGGCAACGACGGCACCGCGGTGGTGTGGGACGTGGCCACCGGGGAGGCGCGCACGGTGCTCACCGAGCACACCGGCCGGCTCTGGTCGTGCGCGTTCAGCCCGGACGGCAACCTGCTCGCCACCGCCGGCGACGACCTGGTGATCCGGCTCTGGGACCCGGGCACCGGGCGGCTGCACGGCACCCTCGCCGCGCACACCCGGCGGGTCTGGTCGGTGCACTTCAGCCCGGACAGCAGCCTGCTGGCCAGCGCCGGCGACGACGGCACGGTCCGGCTGTGGGACGTGGCCGACCCGGAGCACGCCCAGTTGCGGACCACGCTGATCGGTCTGCCGGACGGCTGGGCGGCGGTCAGCCCGGACGGCCGCTACAAGCTGGACGGCGACCCGGGCGGCCAGTTCTGGCACGTCATCGGCACCTGCCGCTTCGAGGTCGGCGAACTGGACCCCTACCTCACCCAGGTCCGCCGCCTGGCCGTCGACGCCCCCTTCTGACCACCCCCGGGCCCGTCGCCGGTGATCAAGGAGTTCGCGTCCCGGTTCCGGGCCGGCTCCGACGCGAACTCCTCGGTCGACTCAGGCGGGGGCCGGGCCCGTCCAGCGGACCTCGCCGTCGTGCCACACGTCCGTCGGGGCCAGACCGCAGGCGGTGGCCACCGCCGCCGACGCGCGGTGGTCGGGATGGATGTGGGCCACGAGGGTACGCACACCGCGCCGCCCGAGCCAGCCGGTCATCCCCCGGGCGGCCTCGGTGGCGATCCCGCGTCCCTGCCAGGGCGTGCCCACCACCCAGGCGATCTCCGCGACCGGCCCGGCGTCGACCGGCTCCGTGTCGTCGCGGTGCCGGTGCCCGACCGCCCGGACGCCCGCCGTGGCCGCGTGCCGGGGCGGCCCCACGGGTGCGGTGACGGTGGCCTGGACGAACCCGGTCAGCGGGCCGTCGTCGCGGAGCCGGATGACCCAGTTGCACCACGACTCGCCCGGATCGGGGGAGCCGGCGACCAACCGCTCGTAGCGGGCGCGCAGCGCCACCGGGTCGGCGGGGCTGCCGCCGATGAAGGTGTGCAGCGCCGGGTCGGCGAGCACGGCGGCCATCTCCTCGGCGTGCGCGACGGCCAGCGGCAGCAGGAGCAGCCGGGCGGTGGGGACGGTTCCGGTGGTGAACCCGCTCATGGCGTCGCCGTCTCGGGAGAGGGGTGGGATGGCGCCGCCTCATCGTACCGGCGGCGCGGGTGCCGGGGCGGGCGGTGGGCGCCGCCCGCCCCGGGCTCACCGGCCGGTCAGCGCCGCCACTTCTGGTTGGCGCCGCCGGTGCAGTCCCAGATCTGCAACCTGGTGCCGTCGGCCGAGCTGTTGCCGGTGGCGTCCAGGCACTTGTTGGCCTGCGGGTTCACGATGTCGCCGGCGGCGCTGAACACCCACTTCTGCGCGCCGGTGCCGTTGCAGTCGTAGAGCTGCACCTTGGCGCCGCTGGCGGTGGACCCGGAGGCCACGTCGAGGCACTTGCCGAGCGCGCGCACCGAGCCGTCGGCGTTCCAGGTCCAGCGCTGGGCGGCGGTGCCGTTGCAGGACCAGAGCTGCACGGCGGTGCCGTTGGCGGTGCTCGCGCTCGCCACGTCGACGCACTTGTTGCCGTACCCGACGATCGGCCCGCCGGTGCCCCCGCCGCCGGTGTCCCAGGCCTGCACGCGGACGTAGTCGACGGTCATGGTCTGCGGGAACGTGGTGGAGCCGTCCGGCGAGCCGGGCCAGTTGCCGCCGACCGCCACGTTCATGATCATGAAGAACGGGTGGTCGAAGACCCAGCGGTTGCCGCCCGCGTCGGCCGGCGTCTTGCGCGAGTAGGCCACCCCGTCGAGATACCAGGTGATCGAGTCGGGGGCCCAGTCGACGGCGAACGTGTGGAACGCGTCGGCGAGCGCCTGGCCGTTCGGCAGCGAGGTGGACGCGCCGATGCCGTTGGCCCCGGAGTAGCCCGGGCCGTGCAGCGTGCCCCACACCGTGGACGGGGCGTAGCCGACGTTCTCCATGATGTCGATCTCGCCGCTGTTGGGCCACGGGTTGCTGCCGATGTCGTTGCCGAGCATCCAGAACGCCGGCCACAGCCCCTGCCCGCGCGGGATCTTGATGCGCGCCTCGAACCGGCCGTACGCCTGGGCGAACGTGCCGTTGGTGAGCAGCCGGGCCGAGGTGTACTGGCAGTTTCCGTACCAGCAGCCGTAGCCGGCCGGGTTCTCCTTGCGGGCGGTGATGACCAGGTTGCCGTTGCCGTCGAGCGCGGCGTTGCGGGTGCTGTTGGTGTAGTACTGCAACTCGTTGTTGCCCCAACCGCCGCCGCCGATGTCGTAACGCCACTTGCTCGCGTCGGGGGCGGCGCCGGCCGGGCCGGTGAAGTCGTCGGACCAGGTGACCGCGCCGGGGGCGGCCATCGCCGGGGTGCTCGGGACGGTGGTGAGGGCGGCCGTGAGGCCGACCGCCGCCATCGCCAGGGCGGCGGCGGTACGGATGCTGCGCACGGGGTGCCTCCTGCGGTGGTGGGGGCGTTCGGTGTCCGGGCGGCCGGCCCCGCCGAACGGTAAACAAACTATAAAGATAGTCTTCGATGAAGGTATGAACGAAGTCGCCCGCTGTCAACAGGGAGCGGGGGAGACTACCGTTCGGCGTCGCCGATCGCCCGCTCCACCCGGTCCAGCCAGAGGTCGACCTGCCACTCGTCGTATCCGTTGAAACGCACCTGGAAGACGACGTCGTGCACCTCCCGGGCGGTCACCGGGCTCAGGCTGGGCATCGTGCCGTGTTGGTGGTGGGCGAGCGTCGCCTCGATGCGCTCGGCGAACGCGTCGACCTCCCTGGTGTCGTAACCACGGCGAAGGAGTCGGCGCGCGAAGCGTTGCCCCCGGGGCATCCTCAGTGGCTCCGTCGCCGTCGAGGTCCCCTCGGCGGCCGGTTCGGGCACCCGCTCCTGGGCACGCGCCGGGCGGACCAGGGCCCGCACCTCGTCGGCGGTCAACTCGACGCGGATGGGCGTCCCCGGGTTCACCACCATCGCGACGCCGCCCGGCCACGCCGAGACCACGTCGAGGAAGGACCAGGGGCCGGACGGCCGGTCTTCCAGCCGTTGCGGCGCGGTGGCCAACACGATGTTGCGCCTACTGACTGCCAGATTGCCGCGCAGTATTTTGGCCAGGGCCGCATCGCCGGCCCGGAGCGGTTTGTACGGCAACCAGACCTCCGCCGACAGCAGGATCCGCACCGCCGCGTCGGCGGACGACCGCCTCGCGGCCCACAGTTGCGCCTCCACGTCGTTGAACGGAATGAACTGCGTCGCCTCCGTATCCGGCATGGTCTCTTCGTCCGGCGCGGAGAGCGGCGTCTCCTGCGCACCGAGCGCGGACACGGGAGGCGGCTCCTCGGTGTGCCGCGCGTGCCGTCCCTCTCTCGGGCCCTCCGACGGCCCGGCCCCGGTGGTGGGCGCCGACCCGAGCAGACTGAGGTAGTCGTCCATGACCTGCCGCACGACCTCGGCCGGTAGCACGGCGATCTCGTCCCCGGGTCCCCGAAGCGCCGACCGGCCGTTCACCATGCCGACGACCTCTCCGCTCGCGGGTCGCCACACGGGCGCGCCGGCCATCGCATGCCCGAGCGACGCCGGATCGTCACCCGTCAACTCCACGTACGCCCACCCGCCCGACGCGACCGAGACGACCCGGGCCGGACGCTGGGAGGCGTGGGACAGGAGGAGAACCGCTTCGCCGACGCTCGGCGCCCCGGGCGCGACCGAGATCGGCGCGTACGCGGGCGGGTCCCCCTCGATGCGGAGGATCGCCACGTCGAGCTGGTCGAACGTGGACTGGTGCGGGGGCCACGCCGCGACGACAGTGGTGTGGACGGGCCCCCCGCGCCGACCACCGATGCGCACCGACACCGGACCGTCCGGCCACGAGGAGGCGACCGGATTTCGGCCGAGCGCGCTGTTGACCACGTGGGCGCAGGTCGCCAGGTACCGCGGACCCACCAGGAAGCCGCTGCCCACGCCCTGACCGTCGGCATCCGTCACCTCGCCGACCACGGGCTCGTCGGGGATGCCGGGCGCGACGACGGCGTCCGTGGGAGCGTCCGGCTCCGCCGGCGTGGAGACGCCCGCCACCCGGGCGAGGATCTCGGCCCGGAGCCTCGCGAACGCACGGCTGTCCGCCGGCAGATCCAGCGCGCCGGACGGGGCGGGCACCGCGGCGGCCAGGCCAGCGCCCGGCAGCCGCAGCCGGCGCTCGATGAAGGCGGACACCTCCCGGTCGACCCGGTCCGCCTCGTGTCGCTGCAATGTGGCGAGCAGGATGTCGCGGACGCCGTCGACGAACTCGTAGCGGTCGTCGGCCGCCGACCCGTCGGTGACGCTGACCACCAGACCGCTGAACAGGATCTCCGCCAGGTGTGCTGGTGAGGAACGGGGCATCATCGTCGCCTGCACGGTCCGCATCAACGCCAGACTCAGCGGCGCCGCGGACAGGTAGGTGACCAGCTCGTACGCCTCCGGCGTGGCTCCGGCCCGGAACGCCCGGACCCGCTCGAAGGGTTCCCGGGGCTCCCGGCGGGTTTCCGGAGTGCCGCGTGCGGTGTCGCCGGGGAAGAGGACCGACGCGTCGACTCCGCCCTGGGCACTGCCGCTGGTCAGCCGGGCCCAGGGGGCCAGCCATCCGGCGTCGACCTCCAACACCGGCACCGGTGGCTCGGCGACGTGATGGCGGCGTCGATAACTGACGAAGGACAGCCGGTTGTTGGGCGCGCCCGGCGACGGGGTGTCCAACCGCCCGGGCACCGGACGCAGTGCCGTCCGTTCCCACAGGTGGGCGGGGAGCGGTTGCAGGACGGCAACCGGACCGGAGCGGCCCCAACGGCGGATCACCTCGCCGAGACCGCCGCCACGCCACGCCTCGCCGACGCCGTCGGTCAGCAGCAGGATGAGCCGGCGGCCCGTCGGGTCGATCAGCTCCGACGGACGTCGCGGGGTGCCACCGGCGCCCCGCCGGGACGTGGTCACCCATGGCCTGCCGTCCGCGTCCACGTGCAGGTGGCACAACCGCACGTCCCGGAACGCGCCGAGCCGCCGGAACACGCCGGACAGCTCCATGGCGAGTCGCCCCCAGAGTTGCCCGCCCGCTCCCAGGTCCGCGACGAGCACCAGGTCCAGCCACGGCTCCCGAGCCGGCCGCAACACCGGCAGCCAGATCCTCCGCTCGGCGATCCGGCGTGCCGTCGCCTCCTCGTCGAGGACCATCCGGTGTCGGGAGTCGACAGTCCGCTTCAGCGGACGCAGCGACCGCATCAGACGCAGCGTGTCCGGAATCGCCGGTGCGGCGTGCGCCAGCAGCGGCACCGCCGGGCTCGCCGGAGGCCGGTGGTGGGACTGTTGAGGACGCAGGTGCAGCGGCAGCAGGTCCTCCGCCACGGGATCGGGCGGGCGTACCCGATCGACCGGGTCGGGGACCTCGGCCGGCTCCGGTGGGCCGGGGTCGAACCGCGGGTCCGTCGGCGACGGCGCCTCCGCCGGCTCGCCCGACCCGGTCCGTTCCGGAGGCTCGGTGCCCTCGTCGACGGGCGCGGCCCGGTCACCATGGTCGTCCGGGGACGCCGCCGCTGGCCCGGACGGCAGGTGCTGCGCCAGCCACAGGGCGTCCGCGAGACCGCGGGCGTCCAGGTCCAGGCCGGCCCGGGCGAAGACCCGCGACACCCGTGCGACGGACACGACTAGGACAGCTCGGCCAGATACTGCAGGACGAGGTTCGCCAGCCGGTCCGGATCCAGTTGGTCGCCGGGTACGTGCCGGGTCAGGTAGACGGCGTTGAGGAGTTGATCGGTGGCGAGCTCGCCGTGCTCCCGCCGGTCGAGGAAGGCGCGGACCAGTCGCCGCGCGCGGTCGTCCAGGTCGGCGCCGAGATGGGCCCGGACGATGTCGTCCAACCGGTCCTCGGCCGGCGGTCGCAGCTCCATCCGGACGCAGCGCCGCAGGAAAGCCGGTGGGAAGTCCCGTTCGCCGTTGCTCGTCAGGACCACGATGGGAAACGTCGTGCAGCGGACGTAACCGTTCTCCACCGTGACGCGGCGGCCGTCTGAGGTGCCGATCGTCACCTGCGGGACGGCCTCGGCGAGCCGGGACAGCTCCGGTATCTCGTACTCACCCTCCTCGAACGCGTTCAACAGGTCGTTGGGCAGGTCGATGTCGCTCTTGTCGATCTCGTCGACGAGCAGCACCCGTTCCCGCTCGCTCGGCGTCAGGGCGGTACCGAGCGGGCCGAGTCGCAGGAACCGCCCGACGTCCGGTGCATCCTGCCCGGCGCCGCGCAGGTTGTGCTCCTCGATGCGGCCGATCGCGTCGTAGTGGTACAGGCCGTCGCGGACCGTCGTCCGACTGGTGATCGGCCAGCGCAGGACCGGCCCCAGCCCCAACTCGTGCGCGATCGCGTACGCCAGGGTCGACTTGCCCACGCCCGGCTGCCCGGTCACCAGCAGCGGACGACGCAGGTATATGGCGGTGTTGACGAGGTTCAACGTCTCCTCGTCGGTCTGGTACGTCCGGGCCTGCTCGGGACGCTGCGTGCGATTCTGCGTACCGTCGAAGGTCCGCCACGGGGGCGGGGGTGGCAGCCGGTCGATGCCGTCGTGCGGCTCGCCGCTTCCCCGGAAGACCCACCAGGTGTTCACGCGACCTCCGCTTCGTCAGGCGGCAGCATCTGTTGCCGGGGCGGACGCCGCCTCGGATCGTCCCAGAGCAGCACCAGATCTCGTCCCCAGTGTTCGTCGGCCGCCGCGGCCCGCCGCCGCAGTTCGAGGAACCGCTGGGGAAGCCCGTCATGGCGGGTGTCCGCCAGCCAGCCCCGGAGCCCGTCCTGGAACAGCCGCACCGGGCAGGCGTCGTCGGCGCACTCCTGGCAGCGCGTGCCGCACCAGGTCAGGGCCGGCACACCTGCCGGAAGCGCCACCTCCAACACGACTCGCGACGGGGCGGCGTCGGGCGGGCCGGGGAGCGCGACGGCGGACAGGTGCGGCTGGCTGCCGACCCAGCCCCACATCGCCTCGTGGCCACGCCGATCCCCACAGGGGATCGAGGCGAGGCCGGAGCGGAGGAACTGCTGGGCTGTCGTGTTCCACCGCCGCTTGAGGAAGGCCAGGCTCTCGGCGTCCTCCAGCCGCTCGAGGTCGCGGACCACGACGGCGTACTTGCTGCCCAGCGTCTCCCACCGGCGCGACCGCCACAGGGCCCAGGAGTGCACCGGCTCGTTGAGGAGTTCCTGCGGCAGGATGAACTCGATCATGATGTCCCGCTCGTGGGCGGCCAGGTGCCGGATCTGTTCGACGAGCGTGTCCTGCACCCGCTGCCTGGCGTCCGGCCACGGCACGGCTTCGAGATCGTCGATGACCGGCACGACGTGGTCGGCGTCCACGTAGCGCCACATGGTCACGTGGTAGCGCCGGTGGTTGTTGCCCGCCGGGCGCAGCCGCACCATGACCGAGACCGGGTCGGTGACGGATGACTCGGTCAGCCGGTCCACGATCGGCGGGATGACGCCGAGGCGCCCGGTGCGGTACAACACCCAGTCGCGCAGCTCGGGTCGGTCGGTGTGCCGCCGGGCCAGGTCAGCGGCGTAGGTCAGCACCTGCGGCGGTTCGCCGGCGGGCGGCGCCACGAGGCCCATCAGATCCGCGGCGACGTCGCCGTAGTCGTGCTGCGGTGCGGACGGCGGTCGGGCCAGCGGCCCGGCCGACCGTGCGTAGTCCGTCCGGTGTTCCTCGCCCCGGATCTCGGGCAGCGTGGCGAGGATGCCGCGCAGGTCCCGCTCCTCCCTCGGCGTGACGTACGTGACGGAACGCTCGGCGTCGAACGTCGGGCGGTGCTCGTTGTCGGGATGACGGTGGTGGTGCAGGTCGTGGGCCCGCCACAGGTGCCGGTGGATGGCCGGGTCCAGGTCGCGCAGGCCGACCAGGGGGACGACGAAGCCGCCTCCCTGCTCCCGCTTGGCCTTGATGACTCCCCAGACGCCTCCGCTGTCCGGGTCGAGGACAGGCCCACCCGACATTCCCTGGGTGACGTCCTCGTGCGAGATCTTCAGCAGCGTGCCGGGCGGGAACGCGTGCCGCCCGGTGAGATGCAGCAACCCGACGGCGGGCTTCAGCGACGGCGCCAGGGTGCTCGAGTAGCCGGCGCCGAAACAGGGACGCCCCAGGCTCGGCATCCGGGTGGTGAGCCAGACGCACGGGTGTTCGGTCAGGCTGTCGAGGTGGATGACGGCGAGGTCCGGCCACGGCCACAGTGCCGCGCCGGTCGGCGCCGCGGAGGCCGCCCGCACCGTGCCGGCGTGGGGAAGACCCCGCCACCGCACGGTGACCCGGGTCGCGGTGGGGCCGGCGACGTGGGCGCAGGTGAGCACCGTGCCGGGGGCGACGAAGAAGCCGCTGCCCGGGAGACGTCCGTCGACCTGCACGAGACATTCGGTGAGATGGCCTTCGGCCCAGGCCGTCACCGCGTTCGACATCGGTGCGGGCTCAGTCGGCGGCGGCATCCGGAGCCGTCGCGGGGGCCGTCCAGGTGAGCGTGACCTTCAGCGCCGCCTTGACGGCCGATCCGGCGATCGCGGCAACCAGGCCCTGGGCGCCGACCTCCAGGTCGAGACCGAGCTCCACCGAGACGTTGTCCGGTCGTGCGGCCCGCACCCCGTCGCGGACGTTGGTGGCCACCGCGGTGAGGGTCTCCGACAACCCGGTCAGCGGCAGCAGCCGCGCGCCGAAGCCGACGTCGCTGACCCCGTTGGTCTCGATCGCCGCCCACGCGACCTGACCGTCGGGTAGCTCGACCTGGACAATTTCCCGCACGCTTCGCCCCTTCGCCTGACGGATTGAAGGGTGAAGGATATTAGCGAGAGGCGACAATGTGACGGTCTCACGTTTGTCCGACTTCTGACTGTTCCCGTTGACCGCGAGCGTCTTTCCCGATGGTCGGGGGCGCGGCCGGCCGCGGCGCCGCCACGGCCGGGCGGCGCATCTCGCGCCACGGGCCGCCGAGCAGCGGGGTCAGCACCACCAGCAGGTAGCAGGCGCCGATGGTGAGCAGCGTGGGCGTGGTGCCGAACCGGTCGGCGGCCAGCCCGGCGCCCAACGCGCCCAACGGCATCGCCGCCCAGGCGCCGGCGCCGATCACCCCGTACACCCGGGCCCGCATCGCCGCCGGCACCCGCTCCAGCTCCACCGCGCCCATCAGCGGGTTGAGCGCGCCGGCGGCCAGCCCGGCCACCGCGACGACCGCGACCACCACCGGCAACGGCGGCGCGGCGGCGAGCGCCCACAGCGGCGGCGCGCCGCAGATCGCGAACGCGGTGACGAACGTGGCCCGGCGGGGCAGCCGGTGCCCGATCGCGCTGAACACCAACGAGCCGATCAGCGCGCCGCCGCCCATGACGCCGACCAGCAGGCCGAACGCGGCCGGCCCGCCCAGCTCACGGTCGGCCACCACCGGCAGCAGCACGTTGCTCTTGGCCGCGTCGAACAGGTTCGTGACCAGGACCAGCAGCACCATGGCGCGCAGCAGCGGCTCCCGGGCCAGGAAGCGCAGCCCGGCGGCGAACTGTCGCCAGTAGCCGCCGGTCTCCGGCTCGGCCTCCTCGGCGGACGGGCGCAGGCCGCGCGGCACCAGCAGCGTCACGACCAGCGCCGAGACGGCGAACGTGGCCGCGTCCACGGCGAGCACCGGCAGCGCGCCCAGCACGCCGACGAGCAGACCGGCCACCGGCGCGCCGATCATGCGCGCGCCCCGCGACGTCGCCTCGTGCCAGCCGATCGCCCGCTCGATCGGCACCCCGGCCGCGGTCGCCGCCTCCGGCAGCAACGCGGTGCGGGCGGTCTGGCCCGGTGTGTCCAGCAGCCCGCTGACGAAGACCAGCGCCAGCAGCGCCGGGAACGGCAGGCCGACGGTGGCGTGCAGCAGCGGCACGGCGGCGACCGTCACGCCGGAGACCACGTCGGCCAGCACGCTGGACCGGCGGAAGCCGATCCTGTCGACCAGCACGCCGCCGAACGCGCCGCCGAGCACCACCGGTGCGGTGGCGAACGCGCCGGCCAGCCCGGTGGCCGCCGGCGAGCCGGTCTCGGCCAGCACGTAGAGCGGCAGCGCGATGAGCGTCAGCACGTTGCCGGTCAGCGAGACGGCGTGCCCGATCAGCAGCCCGGCCAGCGGCCGGCGGTCCCGGCTCACTGCGGCCCCCGGTAGGCCTGCCAGATCAGCGTGACCATCTCCGCGCCCGGCCGGCCGGACGCGCCGCGCGCCTGCCAGCGCCGGCCCAGCTCGGACAGCTCGTCGCGCAGCTCGCCCAGCTCGTCGGGGGTCAGGTGCAGCACCGTGTCGCTGCTGGTGGTGCCGCGCACCCAGGCCAGGTCGAGGCTCGCCTCCGACTCCAGGTAGGCCTGGTAGCGGGCCACGTACCGCTCCATGGCGGCGCGGCGCAGCAGGTCGCCGGCGAGCCGGCGTTCCGGGTCGTCGAGCAGCTCGACCGGGTCCCAGTCGGTGGTGGCGTGCGCCGCCCGCCACCACCGTTCGCGGCGGTCGCGGGCCAGGTCGGGGGCCTCGGTCACGAAGCCGTGCTCGGCCAGCTTGCCGACGTGGTAGCTGACCGAGCCGACCGCCTCGCCGGTGCGCTCGCTCAACATGCCCACGGTCTGCGGGCCGCGCAGGCGCAGCTCGCCCAGCAGCCGCAGCCGGGTGGGGTGGGCCAGCGCCCGCATGGCCCGTGGGTCGGTCAGGTGCACGTGGTTCGGCCGGTCCGCCATGCCGCCACGCTAGACCGACAAGAGATGAAGTACAAGATGTCTTGTATATCAGTCGAGGCAGAACTCGTTGCCCTCCGGGTCGGCCAGCACCAGGTGCCCGGCGCCCAGCGGCGGAGCGGGCTCGTGCCGGGCCACCCGGGTCGCCCCGAGCGCCACCAGCCGGTCGGCCGCCGCCTCCAGCGCCGCCATCCGGGCCGCTCCGGTCAGCCCGGGTGCGGCCCGGACGTCGAGGTGCACCCGGTTCTTGCCCCGTTTCGGCTCCGGCACCCGCTGGAAGAACAGCCGTGGTCCGGTGCCCTCGGGGTCGACCACGGCCGAGGCGTCGCCGTGCCGCTCCGGCGGCACGCCGAACGCGGTCAGCGCCTGCTCCCACGAGTCGAAGCCGTCCGGCGGCCCCTGCACCCGGTAATCGAGCGCCTCGGCCCAGAACGCGGCCAGTGCGGCCGGGTCGGCGCAGTCGAAGGTGAATTGCACGTCGAGGCCCATTGCGGCTCTCCTCTTCCTCGGGTCCCGGCCAGCCTTCCCGACGTAGCGGTCAGGAACTGACCGCGACCCGCGGGAGCGTCAGGTCCGGCGCGTCGCCGCCCGGCCCTTGAGCCGGCGCCCCATCTCCCGGGCGATCTCCCGCTTGGCGTCCCGCTCGGCGAGCGCCTGACGCTTGTCGTACGACCGGCGCCCCCGGGCCAGGCCCAGCTCGACCTTGGCCCAGCCGTCCGCGAAATACATCGACAGCGGCACCAGCGTGACCCCGCCGTCGCGCAGCTTCTCCAGGATCCGGGCGATCTCCACCCGGTGCAGCAGCAACTTGCGGGTACGCCGGGGCGCGTGGTTGGTCCAGGTGCCGAAGCCGTACTCGGCGATGTGCAGCCCGTAGAGCCAGAGCTCGCCGTCGCGCTCCTGGGCGAACGCGTCGACGAGCGACACCCGCCCCTCGCGCAGCGACTTCACCTCGGTGCCGGCCAGCACGATGCCCGCCTCGTAGGTCTTGAGGATGTCGTAGTCGTGCCGCGCCTTCTTGTTCGAGGCGATCGCCTTGCGCCCGTTCTCCCTGGCCACGCCGGCAGGATACCCGTCGGCGCGGGCCACGGCCGCCCCCCGCGTGCCGGCCGTCCGACCACGGGTCGGCGTTCGGGCTGCCCCCGCCCGGGCCGGCACCTAGGCTGGCCCGGACGGCGACGAGGGGAGCGGCGGATGACACGCGTGGCGGTGCTCGGGCTCGGCGGCATGGGTACGCCGATGGCGGCGAACCTGATCGGCGCCGGGCTGGACACGGTGGTGTGGAACCGGCGCCCCGAGCCGGCCCGCGCCCTCGCCGGGCGGGGCGCCGAGGTGGCCGCCGACCCGGCCGGGGCGGTCCGCCGGGCCGACGTGGCGGTGACCATGGTGACCGACGCGGACGCGGTGCGCGCGATCGCGGTTGACCAGGGCATGCTCGCCGCCCTGCCGGCGGGTGCGGTGTGGGCGCAGATGAGCACCATCGGCGTGACCGCGACCGAACGCCTCGCCGACCTGGTCGCCGCCGAACGGCCCGACGTCAGCCTGGTGGACGCGCCGGTGGCCGGCAGCCGCGGTCCCGCCGAGCAGGGCCGCCTCACCGTGCTCGCCTCCGGCCCGGAACAGGCCCGCGAGCGGGTCGCCCCGGTGTTCGACGCGATCGGGCAGCGGACGCTCTGGCTGGGCCCGACCGGCGCTGGGTCGCGACTCAAACTCGTCAACAACCTGCTGCTGGCGTTCGTCAACGAGGGGGTCGCCGCCGCGGTGGCGCTGGGCGACACGCTCGGCCTGGACCGCGACACGGTCCGGCAGGCGCTGGACGGCAGCCCGCTGGTCTCGCCCTGGGCGGCGGAGAAGCTGGCGCGGGTCGCCCGCGACGAGCACGGCGCCCAGTACTCGCTCGCGCTGGCGCTCAAGGACGTCGAGCTGGCGCTGGGCGAGGCGCCGCCGGGCAGCTTCCCGGCCGCCGAGGCGCTGGCCGCCGAGTGGCGGCACGCGGCGGCCAGCGGCCTCGGCGGCGACGACCTGACCGTGGTGACCCGCGCGCTCGGCGGGGGCGCGAACCGCTGATCCTTAACCGGAACCAGAGCTTCTCTTGGCCCGGCCCTACGACGCCGGCTCCTACCGTGGCCCGGTCGCATCCACAAGGGATACGGGGCCCCCAGGAGGAGAAGTGGTCAACCGTCAACTCGCCCGGATCGCCGTCGCGGTTCCGGGCGTGGTCGCACTGGTGCTCGCCGGTGCGACCGGCGCGTCCGCCGCGGCCGACGCGCCGGTCAACGACAACCTGGCCGACGCGTCGCCGGTCGGCGCGCTGCCGTTCGTGGACGTCCAGGACCTCAGCACCGCCACCGTGCAGGAGGGCGAGCCGTCGTCCTGCTTCGAGACCGACCGGACGGTCTGGTACTCGTACACCCCGACCGTGGACCGGCTGGTGACCGCCGGCGCCGGGCCGGACCACCTCGGAGTCGCGGTCTACACGGGCGACTCCCTCGACGCCCTCACTGAGGTCTTGTGCCGGCCCACCTACGCGGGGACGCCGGTGACGTTCCCCGCGCGGGCCGGCACCACCTACCTGTTCCGGATCGGCGCCAACCACGTCGAGCAGACCACGTTCCGGCTGGACGTGGCGCCGGCGCCGGAGGTCGACTTCGACGTGGCCGAGGTGGAGTGGAGCGTCTTCGACGAGGTGGCGTTCTGGCCCCGCCTGTCCGACCCGGCCGGCCTGGGCCTCGACCTGGGTTCGCTGCGCTGGGACTTCGGCGACGGCACCACCTCGACCGAGCAGTACCCCCGCCACCGCTTCACCGGCGACGGCGACCACCAGGTGCGGTTGACCGCGCGTACGGTCGACGGGCGCACCGCCTCGGCCACCCACACGTCGGTGGTCCGGACCCACGACGTGGCGGTCGTCAAGCTGAACACCCCCTCGACCGCCCGCGTCGGGCAGCGCGTCGGCGTCACCGTCGACGTGCGGAACACCCGTTACGACGAGAACGTCGAGGTCCGGCTCCACCGCAGCGGCCCGTTCGGGTACGAGGAGGTGGGCGTCGACACCCGGCCGGTGCCGGCGAGGAGCGGGAGCACGTCGTTCTCGTTCGCGTACACCGTGACGTCGCAGGACGCGGCGGCCGGCAAGGTCACCTTCCGCGCGGTGGCCGCGGTGCGGGACCACCGCGACGCGCTCCCGGCGGACAACGAACTGCTCTCCGTGCCGGTCCGGGTCCGCTGACGCGCGGGTGGCGGTGGGCGACTCCCGCGCACCGCCACCCACCCGGTCAGACGGGCGCCACCTCCGGCTCACGGGCGGCGTCGACGCGGGCGGCCACCCAGCCGGTGGTGATCAGCAGCAGCGCGGCGCAGTAGGTGCCCATCACCAGCAGGCCCGCGCCGGGCAGTTCGGTGCCGGCCGCGCCCACGCCGATGAGCAGGTCGGAGACGAGGAAGAACGCGCCGCCCGCCGCGACCCGCGCGGACACCCCGGCCGCGGCGGCGGCCATCAGGCACAGCGCCAGGCTGTAGCCGAGCACCGGCAGCCGCAGCGGCCCCAGCGTGCCCCACAGCAGCGCGTTCCCGGCCGCCCAGGCGAGCAGGTAGCCGACCCACGCCAGTGCCGGCGGTCGGCCGTGACGCCGGAAGCCGGTCAGGAACGCGAGCTGTGCGACCAGGAAGAACCCCATGCCGGCCAGGAACGCGGCCGGTCCGGGCACGAGCAGCGCCACGTCCCCGGCGGTGGCGGCGACCAGCCCGGTCGCCACCGCGTCCCACCGGCCCCGGCGCCGCCAGAGGTACGCCAGCAGCACCGGCGCCAGCAGCGGCTTGGCCAGCCACTGGAGCACCGTCGAGTCGAGCGCCACCCCGACCAGCTCGACGGCGGCGACGAGCGCGAACAGGGTCAGCCAGGAACGCCTCATCGGGCCGGCTGCCAGCCGGGACGGCCGAGCAGGTAGCCGAGCCGGTGCCGCCAGCAGGTGGCCCGGCGGACGTCGGACCAGATCGCGGCGAACTCGTGCGTCGCCACCCGCAGCGGGTTGTAGGTGCCGATGTTCTTCGTCAGCCCGTAGCGCACCGCGGCCCGCTCCGGCGCGAAGCTGCCGAACAGCCGGTCCCACACGATCAGGATGCCGCCGTAGTTGCGGTCCAGGTACTCGGTGTTCGAGCCGTGGTGCACCCGGTGGTGCGACGGGGTGTTGAACACCCACTCGATCGGCCGGGGCAGCCGGCCGACCCGCTCGGTGTGCAGGAAGAACTGGTAGAGCAGGCTGATCGACTGCTGGAGGAAGATCATCCAGGGCGGGATGCCGAGCAGCGCCAGCGGGAGCCAGAACGGCAGCGAGGTCATCGGCGTCCAGCTCTGCCGCAGCGCGGTGGAGAGGTTGTAGTGGACGCTGGAGTGGTGGACCACGTGGCTGGCCCAGAGCACCCGCACCTCGTGGTGGGACCGGTGGAACCAGTAGTAGGCCAGGTCGTCGGCGAAGAAGACGATCGCCCAGGTCCACCAGTCGCCGGGGGACAGGTGCACCGGCGCGACCGTCCACAGCGCCGCGTAGAGGCCGACCGTGAGCAGCTTCCACGGGAAGCCGATGAGTTGGCTGCCCAGCCCCATCGACAGGCTGGTGGTGGTGTCGCGCAGCTCGTAGCCGCGTTCCTCGTCGTCGGGCAGGAAGCGGTAGGAGACCGCCTCGATCACGATCAGCAGCAGGAACGCCGGGACGGCGTACAGCACGGCGGGGATCATGCGCGCGCTTCCCTTCCGGTGGTGGGGGTGGGGGTGACCGGGGCGGTCAGCAGCGCCCGGGCCTGCCGGGCCGCCGCCTCGCCCCGGCCGGACGCGACCGCCGCGGCGAGCCGGCGGTGCCCGGCGACGTCGAGCAGTTCGGCGGCGCGGGCGTCCGGGGGGACGTCACCGACCGCGAACGTGCCGGCGACCAAGCTGTTGAAGGCCAACTGGTAGGCGGTGTTGCCGCTGCCCCGCACCACCAGCCGCCAGATGCGGATGTTCGCCTCGGCCATCCGGTCCAGGTCCGGCGCGAGCGCGCCGTACTCCTCGGCGGCCCGGACCAACGCGGCGACCACCGCCTCGTCGCCGCGTTCGGCGCACAGCCGGGCCGCGTCGACGCCGACGCAGGCCCGCATCTCCAGCATGTCGCGCACCAGCGTCTCGACCGGGAGTACGTCGCCGGAGCGGGCCAGCGACAGCGCCAGGTCGAGCCCGGCGTGCACCCGCCAGTCGAGCACCCGGGTCGCGCCGCCCTGGCTGACCCGGACCAGGCCGAGCTGTTGCAGCCGGCGCAGCGCCTCCCGCACCGCGTGCCGGTTCACCGCGAACGCGGCGGCCAGCTCCCGCTCGCCGGGCAGCGTCTCGTCGGGCCGGTGGCGCCCGGACACGATGGCGTCGCGGAGCTGGCCGAAGACGTGGTCGGAGACCGAGGCGCGCGGCGCGGGGGTGAAGGCCATGGCCAGCAGTGTGTCCCCGGACACATCAACCCGTCAACTGGTTGGACCAGTCTGATTTCTCGGGCCGGCCCGGCCGGTGGGTGCCGTCGCGGTCACGCCTCGTATCCTTTCCGCGGTAGGACCGCCACGGTGAAGGGAGTCGGTGTGAGCGACCGGGTCGAGACGTTGGAGTTCCAGGCCGAGGCGCGTCAGCTGTTGCAGCTGATGGTGCACTCGATCTACTCGAACAAGGACGTCTTCCTGCGTGAACTCATCTCGAACGCGTCCGACGCGCTGGACAAGCTGCGGCTGGAGTCGCTTGTCGACAAGGAGCTGTCGGCCGACACGTCCGACCTGCACATCGAGATCGAGACCGACGCCGAGGCCCGCACGCTGACCGTGCGGGACAACGGCATCGGCATGTCCCGCGACGAGGTGGTGGCGCTGATCGGCACCATCGCCAAGTCCGGCACCGCCGAGATGTTGCGCAAGCTGCGCGAGTCGAAGGACGCCGCCGCCTCGCAGGAGCTGATCGGCCAGTTCGGCGTCGGCTTCTACGCCACCTTCATGGTCGCCGACCGGGTGACGCTGCTGACCCGCCGCGCCGGGCAGACCGGTGGCACCCGGTGGGAGTCCACCGGCGAGGGCACCTACTCGGTGGAGGCGGTCGAGGAGGCGCCGCAGGGCACCTCCGTCACGCTGCACCTCAAGCCGGTCGACGCCGAGGACAACCTGCACGACTACTCCGCCGAGCGGACCATCCGGGAGATCGTCAAGCGCTACTCCGACTTCATCGCCTGGCCGATCCGGATGACCGTCGACAAGCCCGGCGAGGACGGCGACACCACCCGCGAGGAGCAGACGCTCAACTCGATGAAGGCGCTCTGGGCGCGGTCGCGGGACGAGGTCGACGAGGCGGAGTACAAGGAGTTCTACCGGCACGTCGCGCACGACTGGGCGGACCCGCTGGAAACCATCCACATGCGCGGCGAGGGCACCTTCGAGTACGAGGCGTTGCTCTTCCTGCCCTCGCACGCCCCGGTCGACCTGTTCTCCCCGCAGGGCCGGCGCGGCGTGCAGCTCTACGTCAAGCGCGTCTTCATCATGGACGACTGCGAGGCGCTGATCCCGAACTACCTGCGCTTCGTCAAGGGCGTGGTGGACGCGCACGACCTGTCGCTGAACATCTCCCGCGAGATCCTCCAGCAGGACCGGCAGATCAGCGCCGTGCGCCGGCGGCTGGTCAAGAAGGTGCTCGCCACGCTCAAGGGCCTGCCGGCCGAGTCGTACCGCACGTTCTGGTCCGAGTTCGGGCCGGTGGTCAAGGAGGGCCTGCTGGAGGACGCGGACAACACCGACGCGTTGCTCGACCTGGTCCGCGCCGCCTCCACCCACGACCCGGCCGAGCTGACCACGCTGCGCGACTACGTGGAGCGGATGAAGGACGGCCAGACCGAGATCTACTACGCCACCGGCGACAACCGGGCCACCATCGAGAACTCCCCGCACCTGGAGGCGTTCCGGGCCAAGGGCTACGAGGTGCTGATCCTCACCGACCCGGTGGACGAGGTGTGGGTCGAGCGGGTCGGCGCGTACGACGGGAAGACGCTGCGCTCGGTGGCCAAGGGCCAGGTCGACCTGGAGACCGAGGAGGAGAAGGAGAAGGCCGAGGCGGAACGGCAGGAGTACGCCGAGCTGCTCACCTTCCTCGGCGGCGCGCTCGCCGACAGCGTCAAGGAGGTACGCCTGTCCACCCGGCTGACCACGTCACCGGCCTGCGTGGTGGGCGACGCGTACGACATGACGCCGACGCTGGAGAAGATGTACCGGGCGATGGGCCAGGAGGTGCCCCAGGTCAAGCGCATCCTGGAGCTGAACCCGACCCACCCGCTGGTCACCGGGCTGCGCAAGGCGCACGGCGAGGGCGGCGACGGTGCCGTACTGACCGAGACCGCCGAACTGCTGTACGGCATGGCGCTGCTCGCCGAGGGCGGTGACCTCGCCGACCCGGCGCGCTTCACCCGGATCCTCGCCGACCGCCTCGCCCGCGGCCTCTAGATGAAAGGAGGTGCCCCTTGTTAACGCCAGGCGTTAACAAGGGGCACCTCCTTTCACAGCTGGCCGGGGAAGAAGCCGTAGCGGGCCAGCGGCTCGACGATCTGGTGCTCCTCGTACGACAGGTGCGACAGCAGCGTGTCGGTGAGCAGGTCCACCGCGTCCTGGAGTGCGGTGAAGTCGCCGGGGGAGCGGATCAGTTCCACCAGCGCCCGGTCCACGCTCTCCACCACGTCGTGGATCACGACGTGTTCCTCCGTCAGGCGGTCCAGCACCGGCGCCAGCCCGGCGTCGGCCCGGCGCAGGTGCGGGAAGATGGAGGCGTCCTCCAGCCCGTGGTGCTGGGTCACCACCGTGCAGTAGGCCGCGCAGTAGGCGCCCAGCGTCCAGTTGTTCTGCCGCATGGTCATCGCGTTCAGCGCGGCCCGCGCCCCACCGGGCGAGACCGCGCCGCGCCGGACCTGGTCGAGCAGGTCGCGCACCTGGGCCAGCTCCCGGCGCAGGTGGTCGTGCACGTCCACCAGGTGCTGCCCGGCCGCCTGCCCACCGGCCGGGTAGGTCTGACCGGCCGGCGCCGGCGGGGCGGCCGGCCGGGTCGACTCGTCCCAGGGGCGGCGCGCGCTCAGGCGTACCCCGGGGTCGGGGGTGGGGGTGACGGCGAGCGCGGTCGGACCACCGGCCGCGGCCTGCTCCCCGGCGACGGCCCGGGCGCCGCTGCCGGGCGTGGTGCGCTCGGCGGCGACCAGCTCCCGCACCGCCGGTGCCACCTCCTGTCCGAACAGCTGGATGGCGCGTGGCTCGTCACCGGCGAGGATGAACGTGGTGATGCCGTGCGCCAGCGTGAGCCCGGCCAGCTCCTCCACCCACTGCTCCGGCGGGCCGGCGAGGAAGCCGGTCGACGAGCGGGCGAACGTGCCGGTCACGTTGAGCATCCGGCGGATCGCGCCTGGGTCCCGGCCGGCGGCCCGCGCGCCGTCGTCGACAAGCGCGTTGAGCGCCGGCAGGTCCTCCGGCCCGTTCGGCAGGTACGACAGCGACGGCAACCAGCCGTCCGCGGCACGCCCGACCAGCCGCAGCATCCGCGGCTTGTACGCACCCACCCAGATGCCCACCGGATGCGCCGGGGCCGGCCCGCGTTTCGCCCCGACCACCCGGTAGTGCTCGCCGGGCAGGCGGATCATGTCGCGCCGGTCGGTGTCCCACACCTCGCGGATGACCCGGATCGCCTCGTCGAGCGCGTCGACCGCCGCGCCGGGGGAGAGCCGCCGCCCGCCGGCCGCCTCGATCCCGTCCCAGAACGCGCCCGCACCGAGCCCCAGTTCGACCCGGCCGCCGGTGAGCAGGTCCAGGCTGGCGACGCTGCGCGCCAGCACCACCGGTTGGCGCAGCGGCAGGTTGAGCACGTTGCCGGCCAGGCGGATCCGGTCGGTGGCGGCGGCCACGTACGACATCAGCGTCCAGGTGTCCAGGAAGGCCGGCAGGTAGGGATGGTCCTGGAAGGTGACCAGGTCCAGCCCGGCCCGCTCGCAGAGCGTGGCGAGCGCCACCACCTGCTCGGGCTGCCCGGCGGCCGGCGTGAGGAAGCTGCCGAAGGCCAGCTCGGGTCCGTGGTCGGTCATCCACCCGCTCCTCGCGCGATCTTGTCCGGTCCCGCCCACGGTAACGCCGCGGCCCGCCCGGCGTCCGCCGTCCCGCGACACGCCGGGCCGCCGGGTGTCCGTGCTGCTCGGGGCGCCGGTGACCGGCCGAGGTGGCGGGTGGCCGGGTTCCGTCGCCGCCGGTTGCTATGGTCACGGTTGCTTGGCTAAGACGTGAAGAAAGCGCGGATATGACCAACGATGCGTTCTCGGCCGCCATGAGCCTCGACGAGCTGCTGACCCGCACGCAGCAGGCGTTGGCCGCGATGCGGTCCCGGGCCACCGTGCACGCCGACGGCGAGCCGGGCGACCTGCTGCGGGCCGAGGGCGTCGCGGCCGGCGGCCGGGTCCGCGCGGTCGCCGTCCAGGGTGGCCGGCTGGATTCCGTCGCGGTCGACCCGGAGTTGGCCGGCGAACCGTTGGAGGCGCTCTGCGGGCACGTCGTCGCCGCCGTCAACGCCGCGCTCGCCGAGTTGGACGCTCAGGTCAGCGCCTCGGCCCGGGCGGACGCCGACGCGCTCGCCGCCCGGCTCGGCGGGCTGCCCGACCAGGCGGAGCTGTTCAGCGCGACGATGCACGAGGTGGCCGCGCGGATCCGCCGTGACCGCGCCGCCGCGTCCCGCGCCGCACGTCCGGTCTGATCGGCGGCGACCGGTCACCGGAGACGACGGAGCGGCCGGCCGTCTCCGAGGACGACGACCGGCCGCTCGCGCTGTGGTCAGCTCAGGTTGACCGCGGTGTCGTCGACGACGAAGGACGTCTGGAGGGAGGCGTCCTCCACGCCGCTGAACGAGATGGTGGCGGTGGTGCCGGCCAGCGACGAGATGTCGAAGGACCGCTGCACGTAGCCGGTGGCCTTGTTCAGGTTGGAGTAGGTCGCCAGCGTGGTGCTGCCGGCCTTGACGGTCAGCTTGTCGTACGCGGTGCTCGTGGTGGACTCCGCGCTGTCGATGTGCAGCCAGAAGCTCAGCGTCGCCCGGCAGCCGGCCGGGATGCTGACCGACTGGCTGAGCGTGTCGGTGTGCGAGGAGCCGTAGCCGTCGAGCCACGCCTTGTACGAGCCGCCGTGCGCGGCCTGGCCGCTGTCGGTGGTGATGACGCCGGACGAGGCGGTCCAGTTCACGTTGCCCGACTCGAAGCCGGGGTTGGCCAGCTTGTTGCCGGAGCAGCCGCCCGACGGCGGGGTGGAGGTGGTCGGCGTGGGCGTCGGGGTGCCGCCGCCGGAGCAGGTCGGGTCACCCGACTGCGCCGGCACGCTGACCGCGTCCCAGGCCGCCTTGACGGTGTTGAACTCGGTGCAGCCGCTCGGGTAGAGGTTCTTCGCCGCCTGCAGCGTCCAGGTGCGGTACTTCAGGTACGACGAGGACGAGGTCTTGAGCAGCATCGCGTTGTACATGATCTTGATGGCCTTCTGGATGCCCAGGCCGGTCACGCTGCCGCCGTTGCAGGTCGAGCTGGACGGCTGCCCGTTGGTCGGGCTGTTGCCGTTGGCCAGCAGGTAGAACCAGTGGTTGCCCGGCCCGGCGGAGGCGTGCACCTCGCCGCCGGGGACGCTGCTGGAGTAGCAGTTCGGGTCGCCGAGCGCCCCGGGGTTGTACATGTTGCGGATCGGGCCGGAGCCGACCAGGTTGATCTTCTCGCCGACCAGGAAGTCCGGCGCGTCGTAGCTGGACGGCTCGTTGGCGAACCACTCGGTGGCCGCGCCGAACGTGTCCGCCACGAACTCCTGGGTGCCGCCCCGGGAGATGCCACCCGGGGTGTGGTCGTCGATGCCGTGGCCGATCTCGTGGGCCACCACGTCGAGCGAGCCGATCCACTGACCGGCGGTGTTCTTGCCGATCTGGACCTGGGTGCCGTCGTAGTAGGCGTTCTGGTCGTTCAGGCCCACCCGGATCGGCCAGTAGCCGCCGTTGCCGTCGGCGCCGTTGCGGCCCAGCCACTGGTTGAGCATCTTGTGCTCGGTCTGGGCGGAGAACAGCGCGTCGACGCAGCCGGTCTCCTTGTTGGTGGCGGTGCCGTTGCCCCAGGCGTCGTCGGTGCCGCTGAACGTGGTGTTGTTCGCGGCGTCCTGGCAGCTCAGGTTCGTGACCGTCGGGTCCTTCATGGTGTACGTGCTGCCCGACTGGGTGGTGTTCAGCGTCAGCGGGCTGGGCCCGTTCCAGGCGCCGGTGCCGGTGCCCGCGACGATGTGCTCCTGCTTGTCCAGGACCGCGCCGGTGCGGGCGTCGACGTCGACGGTGAGCCGGCTCGGGCCGTCCGCGCCGGTGCCGCGCACGGTGGTCTCCCAGGCCAGCGTCGGGCTGGCGCCGAGCGTGTAGACCACGAGCGTGGTGCCCTCGACCGCGCTGACGGTCTTGAGCTGGGCGCGCGCCGTCTTCGCGGCGGCGGCCGAGGTCAGCTTGGGGGTGGTGGCGAGCGCGCCGATCGGCCGCTGCTGGGCGACCGAGGCGTACTTGAGGTTGCCGGCGGCGTCGGTGGCGAGCACGAAGTCGCCGCCGACCACCCGCAGGCCCCGGTAGGTCCGCTCGTAGGGCACGTACTGGGTGCCCTCGGAGGAGATCACGGGCTTCTGCACGAACGCGTCGTCCGAGCCGGCCTGCAGGTAGGCGGGACGGTTCGCGACCAGCGCGCGGGCCGAGTCGGCGGCTGTCGCGCGGGCCTGGGCGGGGTTCGGGGCGGCGGGCCCGGGGGGCGCGGCCTGCACGGCCGCGGCGGTGCCGGCGGCCAGCACGCCGGCCGCGGCCGCGCCGGTGAGCGCGGCGAGGCGGGGTGAGAGCTTCAAGAGGGTGTGCTCCTGTTCCTAGGCGCGCCGCACGGAGCCCGGTGGGGACGGGCGGCGCGATGGTGCGAGGCGGGGTGACGGTCGGTCACCGGAGCTGCCGGCGTGGCTCCGGGTCGACAGATCGACCGTCCAGGCCGTCGGGGGTCGGCGGCTCGTTGGGTGCACAATCACACGGCGCGCGAGCCGGGAGCAATGGGTGACCGGGGCAACCGACACCTGCCGGACAGTCGGCCGTCGACGCGAATTCAGGAAGCCATGATCTTCAATAGCCCCTGATCAGGGTGAACATTGTTGTCCGTGGACGATGGCCTGTCCGAGATGCAAGGATTGCCGCTCTACGCAATCGGTGCACATAGATTCAGCGTGCACGAGCGGCCGGGCCGGTCCCGGTGGCAGGCGTGGGCCGGGCGCGCTCCGGGTACGAGGGCGCCATGACAACGAGCACCACCGACCGCCCGGCCCGCACGGGCGTGATCGCGGTCGTGGCCCACCGGAAGAAGACCTTCGGCGGCGGCCTGGACGAGCTGCGCGCCCGCCTCGTCGGCGCCGGCGTCGGCCGGCTGCTCTGGTACGAGGTGCCGAAGAGCCGCAAGGCGCCGAAGCGGGTCCGCGCGGCCCTCGACGAGGGCGCGGAGCTGGTGCTGGTCTGGGGCGGCGACGGCATGGTGCAGCGGTGTGCCGACACGCTGGCCGGCACCGACGTGCCGATGGGCATCCTGCCCGCCGGCACCGCCAACCTCTTCGCCGTCAACCTCGGCATCCCCACCGACCTGCCCGAGGCGGTCCGGGTCGCGTTGCACGGCCCGCGCCGCCGGCTGGACCTCGGCCGGATCAACGGGGAGCACTTCGCGGTGATGGCCGGCGCCGGGTTCGACGGCGACCTGATCCGCGACGCGGACCGCCGGCTCAAGGGCCGGCTCGGCCGGGTCGCCTACGTCTGGACCGGGCTGCGGCACGTGCGCGGCGAGTGCGTGCGCACCCGCGTCCGGGTGGACGGCGCCGACTGGTTCGACGGCGAGGCGAGCTGCGTGCTGTTCGGCAACGTCGGCACCATCACCGGCGGCATCCCGGCCTTCGACGACGCCCGGCCCGACGACGGCGCGCTCGAGGTGGGCGTCGCCACCGCCAGCGGCGCCGTGGACTGGGCCCGCACGCTGGGGCGGATGGCCGCCGGGCGCTCCGACGAGTCGCCGTTCGTGCGGATCACCCGGGGTCGGAAGATCACCGTACGGTTCGCCGCGCCGAAGACGTACGAGCTGGACGGCGGCGCGCGGGGGACGGCGAAGCGGCTCAAGGTCAAGGTGGTGCCGGGCGGGCTGACGGTCTGCTGCCCGGAGCCGGAGGACTGACCCGGCCGTCGGCGCCGGCGACCGCGCGGGGCAGGATGCGGACATGCGTGACGACGTCCGCGACTACCTCGCCGACCTTCTCGAGCGTGCCCGCGGCGTGCTCGGCGACGACCTGACCGGCGCGTACGCGGCCGGTTCGGTCGGGCTGGGCGGCTACCAGCCGGGGCGTAGCGACGTGGACGTGGCGTTGCTGGTCGACGGCCCGGTCCCGGCCGCCGCGAAACGGGCGCTGGTGGACCGGCTGCGGCACGAGGCGCTGCCCTGCCCGGCGCGCGGCCTGGAGTTGGTCGTCTACCGGCGGGACGTGGCCGCCTCCGGCACGCCCGAGCCGGGCTTCGAGGTGGAGCTGAACACCGGCGCCGCGATGGCGTTCCGGGCCACGTTCGACCCGGCCGACCGGCCCGCCGCCGACGGGCGGTTCTGGTACGCGCTGGACCGCAGCATCCTGCGCCAGTCCGGCCTGGCCCTGCTCGGCGCGCCCGCCGCCGACGTCTTCGCCGACCCGTCCCCGGCGGCGCTGCGGACCCTGCTGGTGGACGCGCTGCGCTGGTGGCTGGCGCGGCCCACGCCGCCCGGCGACGGGCCGGCGCCGGGCGCCGAGGACGCGGTGCTCGGGGCCTGCCGCGCGCTGGTCCGCCACCGCGACGGGGTCTGGCTGGGCAAGGTCGACGCCGGCCTGCGGGTGGCCGCCACCGACCCGGACGCGGCGTTGATCCGGGCGTCGATCGCCGCCCGCCGCGGCGCCCCGCCCCCGAGCGGCCCGGCCGCCCGCGCGTTCCAGCGCCGCGTCCTGTCCTGCCTCACCGCCGGCGGCGACGCCCGGCGATCATGAGCCGCGCCGCCGTGCGGATCGGCGCGGCCAAAATCGTGATCGCCGCCCGACCGACCGGGGCGGACCGGGGACGGGATTAGGGTGGGGTCGGGAGGTTGGTGATCATGGGAGAGTTGAGCGCGTCGGTCCGGGCCGGACTGGAGGCGGCGGTGCCCGGCGGGGTGAGCACCCGGGCCGCGGACCGGCTGCGGCTGGCCCACGACGCGTCGCATTACCTGCTGCACCCCGGCGCGGTGGCCACCCCGGCCGACGCCAACCAGGTCGCCGCGCTGCTGACGCAGAGCCGCCGCACCGGCACCCCGCTGACGTTCCGCTCCGGCGGCACCAGCCTCAGCGGCCAGGCGGTCACCGACCGCCTGCTCGTCGACGTCCGCCGGCACTTCCGCGACCTGACGGTGCTCGACGACGGGCGGCGGGTGCGGGTGCAGCCGGGTGTGGTGCTGCGGCAGGTAAACGCGCGGCTCGCGCCGTACGGCCGCAAGCTCGGCCCGGACCCGGCCAGCGAGTCCGCCTGCACCGTCGGCGGCGTGGTCGCCAACAACTCCAGCGGCATGACCTGCGGCACCGAGGCCAACACCTACCGCACGCTGGAGTCGCTGGTGCTGGTGCTGCCCAGCGGCACCGTGCTGGACACCGGCGCCCCGGACGCCGACGCCCGGTTGCGCGCCGCCGAGCCGGCGCTGCACGCCGGCCTGCTCCGGCTGCGCGACCGGGTCCGCGGCAACCCCGACTCGGTGCGCCGGGTCCGCGCCCAGTTCGCCATGAAGAACACCATGGGGTACGGCGTCAACGCGTTCCTCGACCACGACGACGCGGCCGACCTGCTCACCCGGCTGGTGGTGGGCAGTGAGGGCACGCTCGCGTTCGTCGCGTCCGCGACGTTCCGCACCGTACCCGTGCACCGGCACGCCGCGACCGGCCTGCTGGTCTTCGACACCCTCGGCGCGGCGATGGCCGCCATGCCGGCGCTGGTGGCCGCCGGGCCGGCGGCGGTCGAGCTGCTCGACGCCGCCGCGCTGCGGGTGGCCCAGCGCGACCCGAAGGCGGACGCCGCGCTGCGCGCCCTGGCCGTGCGCGGGCACGCCGCGTTGCTTGTGGAGTGGCAGGAGTCCGCGCCGGACGCGCTGGCCGACCGGGTCGCCGCCGCCGGGCCGGTGCTGGCCGACCTGCCGCTGACCACCCCGGCCCGGCTCAGCGGCGAGCCCGCCGCCCGGGCCGCGCTGTGGCACATCCGCAAGGGGCTGTACGCGGCGGTGGCCGGCGCCCGCCCGTCCGGGACCACCGCGCTGCTGGAGGACATCGCGGTGCCGGTGGCGGCGCTCGCCGACACCTGCGCGGCGCTGGCCGACCTGTTCGGCCACCACCGCTACGCCGACAGCGTGATCTTCGGGCACGCCAAGGACGGCAACCTGCACTTCATGCTCAACGAGCGGTTCGCCGACGGCGTGGCCCCGGCCCGCTACGCCGACTTCACCGAGGAACTGGTCGACCTGGTGCTCGGCCACGGCGGCACGCTCAAGGCCGAGCACGGCACCGGCCGGGTGATGGCCCCGTACGTGCGCCGCCAGTTCGGCGACGAGCTGTACGACGTGATGCGGGAGCTGAGGACGCTCTGCGACCCGCACGGGGTGCTCAACCCGGGCGTGCTGCTCAGCGACGACCCGACGGTGCACCTGCGGCACCTGAAGACCGTGCCGACCGTCGAGGAGGAGGTGGACCGCTGCGTCGAGTGCGGCTACTGCGAGCCGGTCTGCCCCAGCCGCGACCTGACCACCACGCCCCGGCAGCGCATCGTGCTGCGCCGCGAGATCGCCGCCGCCGAGGCCGCCGGCGACGCCGCGCTGGCCCGGGAACTGACCGACGCGTACGACTACGACGCCGTGCAGACGTGCGCCGTGGACGGCATGTGCGCCACCGCCTGCCCGGTGCTGATCAACACCGGTGACCTGGTCAAGCGACTGCGCGCCGAGGAGCAGGGCCGGGCGGCGCGGGCCGGCTGGCGGGGCGCGGCCCGCCGCTGGGGCGTCACCACCCGGGGCATGGCCCGTGGGCTGGACCTGGCCGGCGCGCTGCCGCCGGCGCTGCCCGAGGCGGCCACCCGGGCGGCCCGCGCCGTGCTGGGCGCCGAGCGGGTGCCGCAGTGGCGGCGGGACCTGCCGCGCGGCGGCACGCCCCGCCGGCCGCACCCGGCCGACGAGCCGGACGCGGTCTTCGTCCCGTCCTGCCTCGGCACGCTGTTCGCCCCCGCCGAGGGCGGGACCGGCGTGGCCGACGCGCTGCGCACCCTCGCCGACCGGGCCGGCTTACGCCTGCTCGTGCCGGCCGGCATCGGCGACCTGTGCTGCGGCACCCCCTGGTCGTCCAAGGGCCTCACCGACGGGTGGCGGACGGTGCGGGACCGGGTGCCGGCGGTGCTGCGGGCGGCCACCCGGGACGGCACGCTGCCGGTGGTCAGCGACGCCGCCTCCTGCACCGAGGGCTTCGACCGGCTGCTCGCCGACGCCGGCGGGCTCCGCGTGGTCGACGCGGTGGAGTTCACGGCCACCGCGCTGCTGCCGCGGCTGACCGTGCGCCGCCGGCTGGGCTCGCTGGCGCTGCACCCGACCTGCTCGTCGGTGCGGCTGGGCCTGGACGACGCGGTCCTCACGGTGGCCCGGGCGGTCGCCGACGAGGTGGTGGTCCCCGAGGGGTGGCAGTGCTGCGGCTTCGCCGGCGACCGGGGTCTGCTGCACCCGGAGCTGACCGCGTCGGCGACCCGCGCTGAGGCCGCCGCCGTCACGGCCCGCCCGTTCGACGGGTACGCCTCGGTGAACCGCACCTGCGAGATCGGCCTGACGCGGGCCACCGGGCAGCCGTACCGGCACCTGCTGGAGCTGCTGGCCGAGGCCACCGCCTGATCCGGCAGGGCTGCCGGGCACGGTGATCGTGGCTAGGCTCGGGCGATGCACCACTCCCGCCTGTACGCCCTGATCATCGACGCGCCGCAGGAGTCGGCCCGGGAGGTGACCGCGTTCTGGTCCGCCGCGCTCGGCGCCGAGGTGCGCACCGACCCGTCCGAGCCCGAGTTCACCGATCTGGCCGACGTGGTGCCGGGCCTGGTCACCGCCGTGCAGGCGGTGGACGACACGCCCCGGCACCACCTCGACATCGAGACCGACGACGTGCCCGCCGAGGTCGAGCGGCTGCGCGGGCTGGGCGCCACCCCGGTCTCCCGCTGGCAGGACTGCCACGTGCTGCGCGCCCCCGGCGGTCACCTCGTCTGTGTCATCCCGGTGGCCAGCGATCCGGAGCTGTTCGAGGCCACGGCCAGCCGCTGGCCGTGACGGCCGGCGCCCCGACCCGTCGACGGGTCGGGGCGCCGGTCCTCGGTCACCGGGAGTAGGGCAGGGTGATCGTCGAGCGGTCGCCGGTGCCGACCGTGGTGGGGTTGTTGCCGATGGCGTTCCACACCTCGACCCTCACCGTGCCACCGGCCAGGTTGCCCAGCGTGCCGGTGGCCGAGGCCAGGCCCTGGGTCTGGCGGTAGCGCTCCAACCCGACGATCGGGTCGGTGGCGAAGTACCGGTAGGTTTCCACCCGGTCGAAGCTGCCGTCACCGGTCAGGTCGTACGAGACCCGGGCCTGGACGCCGTTGCCGACCGCGATGCCCGCGTCGACGCCCAGGTCGAAGGCGGTGGTTCCGCCGGTGTACGTGCCGGTCAGCCCGGTGGCGGTGAAGACCTGCGGGCTGGTCGGCGTTCCGTCGTGGTTGCCGTTCGCGGCGACGACGGTGACCGTGCCGGCCGGGCCGGCGGTGCCGTCCAGCCCGCCGCCGGCAGCCAGGTAGCGGGTCGGCTCCAGCGTCGGCGTCGAGGTGCTCGGGCTGGGGCTCGGGCTGGTCGGCGTCGGGCTGGCGGTGGTCGGGGTGGGCGTCGGCGTGGTGGGGGTGGGCGTCGGCGTGCCGGTCGGCGGGGGACCGGTCGGCACGGTCACGCCGCCGGTGGCGTTGCCGCCGCTCCAGGTGTACGCCCCGGAGGTGGCGGTCTTCCCGGCCGGCACGGTGAGCCGGGTGCCGTCGGAGAACGTGACGGTCAGCGGCGCGGCGGTGATGTTCGACGCCACGTAGGTGCGTGCGGTGCCCTTGCGGAACACCTTGGCCAGCGGGTGGTTCGCGGTGACCGTGGTGTCCACGTTGCCGAGCGCGGCCAGGTTGCGGATCCAGTGGAACGTGTGCGCCTTGCTCTCGCCCTCCTCGCTGGCGAACGTGCTGTTGGCTCGGAAGTTGCGCAACGCCTCGTCGCCGTCGCCGAGCGCCAGGAACTCCCAGATGATGTCCTGCCACACCGTCGGCGGGCCGTTCTTGTTGGTGAGCAGCTCGGCGTAGTTGGCCTTGACGTACTCGGGGTGGTCGCCCAGGTACAGGTGCCCGCCGGTGATCGGCAGCATGTTGATGCCCTGGATCATCTCCGGCGCGGAGGAGAACCAGGTGGAGTACGCGCCGCCGTCGCCCCACACCATGCCGACGGTCTTGTGCCCGAAGCCGGCCGGGAAGTTCTCGTCGTGCACGTCGAACCAGTATTCCGAGATGGCCGCCGACTGCGTGGTCCACAGGTAGACGCCGGCGTCCCGGACGGCGGTGTCGCCGGTGGCCTGTCCCCACTGGATCAGGGCGTTGGCGAAGTTCATCCCCTCCGAGGAGGACTCCTGGTTGTTGCCGGCGAAGAACGGCGCCAGGCCGGAGGCCCAGTCGTGGCCGGCGTAGATGTCGAAGTCCCGCAGGTACGGGAAGCGCCCGTCGGCCCGGTCGTAGTTGTTGGCGTCGCGGATGAGCAGGTCGACCATGCCGCCGTAGCGGGTGTCGTCGGCCCAGCCGGGGTCGAACTTGGCCACCGTGGCCGCCGCGGCGACGAAGTAGCCGTAGTGGAAGTGGTGGTCGTTGAGGTCCTCGTCGGAGCCGTACGAGGCGGGGTAGCCGATCAGCGTGCCCCAGTTGCGGTCGTAGTAGAAGAGCTGTCCGGTCTCGCCGGAGCCGGCGGTGAGCCAGTTGGTGAGCCGGGTCTTCATGGCCGCCACGGCCGCGTCACGGACCGTGGTGATCCCGAGCTGGTCGGCGATCTCGGCGATCCGGGCGGCCCGGCCGAGGCCCTTGCCGGCCCAGTAGGTGTCCTTGCCGCTGATCCCCTCGGGGTTGGCCAGCTCGGCGTTGAGGTAGTTGGTGACCGTGCTCAGGTCCGCGCCGGTGGCGTCGCCCACGGCCGGCACCTCGGGCAGCACACCGGTGAAGCGCATGGCGGTGGTGAACGACGGCACGCCGGCGAGCACCCGCATGGCGCCGCGCGCCGAGACGTACGTCGGGGTGATCGGCGTGGCGCCGGTGAGGCTGCGCCACTGGTGCGGGTAGAGCGCCACCACCGTCTTCTTCTCGGTGCCCTCGCGGGGCGTGGTGGTGAACGCGTACGTGGTGCGCACCGAGCCGGTCGCCGGGTCGTAGGCGTAGCTCATCCGGGTGCCGGTGACGTGCGCGTGGGCGTACCGGCCGTAGGTGTCGGCCAGGGCGGCCCTGTCCGCGCCGCCGGGCAGCACCGCCACCGAGAAGTAGCCCTTGCCGGCCAGCGTGGAGCTGATGCCGGCGCCGTTGACGGTCCAGCTCGACCCGGTCGGCCCGTAGGCGACGTAGTCGTGGCCGTTGACGGTGAAGCCGATGGTGGCGCCGGAGTTGCGCCACACGGTCGGCGTCGCGGCGGCGGTGAGCTGCGCGGCACCGCCGCCGGTCACGGTGTAGTAGCTGAACGGCAGGCCGTGTCCGATGGTGGCCCGCATGCTGCGGTTGCCGTCGCTCCAGTCGGCGGTGACGGTCCAGTCGGTCCAGTCGGCGGCCTTGACCACCGGCGCGGCCAGCCCGGCCACCCCGACGCGGACGTCCTCGGTGTACGGGTAGTGGTACTCGCCGACCCCGGTCGCGGTGCCGCTGATCGCCGGCGTGGTGGTGTAGGACAGCCCGAGCCCGTTGTTCTCGGCCTTGAACGCCAGCGGGTGGGCCTGGAGGTTCTCGCTGGTCCCGCAGTTGTTGCGCTTCCAGATCAGCGAGGACCACCAGTCGTTGGTGGGGATCGCGCCGGCCGGCGCGTCGGCGGTGGCGAAGATGCGGGGGTTGGTGCTGACCGTGCCGCAGCCCTTGGGCAGCACGGCCCCGGGCGGCAGCGTCTCGGTGTAGCTGCCCGCGCCGACGGTGCCGGCGGTGGCGGTGCCGCCACCGCCGACCACGACGCCGAGCAGGCCGGCCGCCAGCAGGGACGCGGCGGCGAGGGCGATGGCCCGGCGGCGCCGGGGAGTGGACGGGAGAGGGGTCGGCGGCGGTGCGGCGCCGGGGGAGACGTCCCGCAGGGGGAGTGTCATGGAGGTCCCCTTCAGAGGAGAAGGTGGTGTCCGGTGGTGGTCCGACGGTCGAGAGAGCGCTCTCTTGAGAAGCGAGATTAGGTTCCGGTTACGCGTCCGTCAATGTTTCGTTGCCCAAGAGAGCGCTCTCCCGCCCCCATCCCCACCCCCGCGAGCGCCCTCTTTTTCACGGAAAGAGTGGCTATCCGGGCCCGGATAGCCACTCTTTCCGTGAATTTGGGTGGGGTGGTGTGGGTGGGGTGGGTCAGGCGGCGGGGGCCAGCCGCTGCGGGGTGGTGGTGGTGGTGGGTGACGTGTCGGTCGCGGACGACCCGGGGCGGGCGGCGCTCAGCCCCATCTGCGCGGTGTCCCAGGCGGCGCACGGCCAGGCCGCGCCGGCGCAGCTCGGGCTGGCGCACGCCCGCTCCGCGTCCGGCTGGTGCGCGTCGGCCACCGCGGCGGACAGATCCCACAGCAGTGGGTCGGTCACCTCCGCCGGACGGGCGGCGGCGCGGTCGGTGCTGGATTCGGACATGGTCGATCCCCCCTGTGGTGAACGGCCCCCACCTGTTTCCGGAACCGGCCCCCGGCAAACCTGCGGATGATCGGGACGGGGCATAGGCTGGCCGGCGTGGCGCGGTACTACGACCTGCATCCGGACAACCCCCAGCCCCGGGTGATCCGGCAGGTGGTGGACCTGCTCCGGTCCGACGGCGTGATCGTCTACCCGACCGACTCCTGTTACGCGCTCGGCTGCCGGCTCGGCAACCGGGCCGGCGTGGAGCGGATCCGGGAGATCCGGCGGCTCGACGAGCGGCACCCGTTCACGCTGGTGTGCCGCGACTTCGCCCAGCTCGGCCAGTTCGTCAAACTCAGCAACGCGGTCTTCCGGCAGGTCAAGTCCGTGATCCCGGGCAGCTACACGTTCCTGCTGCCGGCGACCTCGGAGGTGCCGCGCCGGTTGCAGGACCCGCGCCGGCGGGTGGTCGGCGCGCGGGTGCCGAAGCACACCGTCACCCAGGCGCTGCTCGCCGAGTTGGGCGAGCCGCTGCTCTCCAGCACCCTGCTGCTGCCCGGTGAGACGGAGCCGATGACCCAGGGCTGGGAGATCAAGGAACGCCTCGACCACCTGGTCGAGGCCGTGGTCGACGCCGGGGACTGCGGGCTCGAACCGACCACCGTGGTCGACCTGTCCGGCCCGGAGCCGGAGATCCTGCGCCGGGGGGCCGGCGACCCGTCCCGCTTCGAGTAGCGATCGGTCCGTTCCGCCGCACCGGGCCCACGAGGTGCGGCACGGTGGTTCCGGCGGACGGTGACGGGGGTACGGCGTGGACGCACTGGTGCTGATCGGCGTGCTCGGCGCCACCGTGCTCGTCGGCACCACGATCGGCGGCCGGTACAGCGTCGCGCCGCCGGTGCTGCTGATCGCCATGGGCGCGCTGCTCGGCCTGCTGCCCCCGTTCGAGAACGTGGTCCTCGAACCCGAGGTGGTGCTGGTGCTGTTCCTGCCGGCGATCCTCTACCGGGAGAGCCTGGTGATCAGCCTCCGGGAGATCCGGGCCAACCTGGCGGTGATCGTGCTACTGGCCGTCGCCCTGGTGATCATCACGATGGTCGCGGTCGCGTACGTCACCCGGGCCCTCGGGGTGGAACCGGCCGCCGCCTGGGTGCTCGGCGCGGTGCTGGCGCCCACCGACGCCGCCGCCGTCGCCGGCCTGGCCAAGCGGATGCCGCGGGGCATCCTCACCACGCTGCGCGCGGAGAGCCTGGTCAACGACGGTACGGCGCTGGTGCTCTTCGCGGTGGCGGTGGGCGTGATCGCGGGTGGGAGGGTGCCCGGGGCGTTCTCGCTGACCGGGCAGTTCGTCGGCAAGTCGCTGGGTGGGGTGGCCGCCGGGCTGCTCGTCGGCGGGCTGGTCGTGCTGATCCGCAAACACGTCGACGACGCGATGCGCGAGGGCGGGCTGAGCATCATGACCCCGTTCGTCGCGTTCCTGCTCGCCGACGCGGTGCACGCCAGCGGCGTGCTCGCGGTGGTCGTCTCCGGCCTGCTGCTGTCGTGGGCGGGCCCCCGGGTGATCCGGGCCCGCTCCCGGGTCACCGCGTACGCGTTCTGGGACCTCTCCACCTTCATGATCAACGGCAGCCTGTTCGTGCTGCTCGGCATGCAGGTGCCGCGTTCGCTGCGCAGCATCACCAGCCACTCGCCGGTGGCGTCGTTCGGCATCGCGGTGCTGGTGGCGCTGGTCGTCGTGGTCACCCGGCTGGCCTGGGTGCACCTGTCGGTCTCGGCGCTGCAACGCGTGGACCGGCGGGAGTCGCGGCGGTCGCGCCACTTCGACGCCCGGATGCGTACCGCGGCGGGCTGGGCCGGCTTCCGGGGCGCGGTCTCGCTCGCGGCGGCGCTGGCCGTGCCGGTGACCACGCACGACGGCACGCCGGTGCGCGAACGTGACCTGATCATCTTCGTCACCGTGGTGGTGATCGTGCTGATCATGGTGGTGCAGGGCACCACGCTGCCCGCGGTCGTGGGCTGGGCCGGCCTGACCGGCGACCGGGAGCGCGCGGACGAGATGCTGGTGGCCCGGATCCGGGCCACCGAGGCGGTGCTGGAGGCGCTGCCGGGAACCGCCGCGGAGCTGGGCGTCGCGCCGGACACCGTGGAGCGGCTCCGCGCCGGTTACCAGGACCACCTGGACGACGTCCGCAACCCGCGCGACGAGGCGACGGACCGGGAGCGGGAGCTGGCCCGGCGACTCCAGTTGGAGATGCTGGACCGCAAGCGTCAGGCGGTGACCCGGCTGCGCAACACCAACCAGATCGACGAGGCGGTGCTGCGGGAACTCCAGGCGGCCACCGACATCGAGGAGCTGCGACTGCTCGGCCCCGAACTGGAGGACTGACCGTCGCGCCGATGGCCAGTCCCGCCCCCCGCCCCCGCCTGCGCCCTCGCCCGATTCACGGAAAGAGTGGCTATCCGGGCCCGGATAGCCACTCTTTCCGTGAAACAGGGGGGATAGCGGGAGAGGGGAGAGGGATCAGCCGGCGGTGCAGCTCGGGGTGCCGGCGGGGGCGGTGCCCGTCCCCTGGAACCCGAACTCGGTGCTGCCGCCGGCGCCGACCTGGCGGTTGTAGTCGACGTTGCGGAACGTCACCGCACCGCTGGAGCCGCTGGCCTGCGCGCTCCACGCGTTGGTGACCGACGAGCCGGAGGGCAGCGTCACCGACACCGACCATCCGTTGAGCGGGCTGCCCCCGGCGGTGACCCGCACGGTGGTGACGAAGCCGCCCTGCCACTGGTTGGTGGTCAGCGTCGCGGTGCAGGCGCCGGCCGGCGGGGGCGTGGACGGCGGCTCCGACGTGGGCGGCGTGGTGGTGGGCGGCGTGCTGGTCGGCGGCGTGCTGGTCGGCGGGGTGCTGGTCGGCGGCGTGGTGCCACCGGCGTTCAGCGCGTTGAGCACCGACGTGTACGCCGCCTTCTTGTTGCCGTTGCCGTCGAACAACAGCGGCGTGCCGCTGGCCCGCCACGAGTCGCTGTCGCGGATGCCCCAGACCGTGATGCCGTTGCAGCGCGCCACGGCCAGGCAGTCCTTGACCACGTTGCCGTACGTGGTGGCCTGGGTGCTGCCGGAGCCCTCGATGTCCAGCTCGGTGATCTGCACGTCGACGCCGAGGTCGGCGAAGTTCTGCAACGTGGTGCGGTAGTTGCCGGGGTAGGGCGAGCCGCTGTTGAAGTGCGACTGGAAGCCGACGCAGTCGATCGGCACGCCGCGGGCCTTGAAGTCCTTGACCATGTTGTAGACGCCCTGCGTCTTGGCCCAGGTCCAGTTGTCGGTGTTGTAGTCGTTGTAGCAGAGCTTGGCGCCCGGGTCGGCGGCGCGGGCGGTGCGGAAGGCGACCTCGATCCAGTCGTTGCCGGTGCGTTGCAGGTTGGAGTCGCGCCGGCCGCCGTTACTGTCGTCGAACGCCTCGTTGACCACGTCCCAGGCGTAGATCTTGCCCTTGTAGTGCGTGGCGACCTGGGTGATGTGGTTGACCATGGCGTTGCGCAGCGCGGTGCCGGACAGGCTCTGCGCCCAGCCCGGCTGCTGCTGGTGCCAGGCCAGCGCGTGCCCGCGCACCCGCATGCCGTTGGCCTGGGCGTGCGCCACGATCCGGTCGGCGCTGGAGTAGGTGAACTGGTTCTGGGACGGCTCGGTGGCGTCCCACTTCATCTCGTTCTCCGGCGTGACCATGTTGAACTCGCGGTTCAGGATGCCGACGTACGTGCTGTCGGACAGCTTGAACGCGGCCACCGCGGTGCCGAAGTAGCGACCCTGTTCCGCCGCCGACGCGCCGAGCGTCGTGCCGGCGCTGGCGCTGGTCGCCACCGCGATCGTCGCGGCCACGGCCGCGGCTCCGGCCACGATCGACACCACCGCGGCACGCGGACGCGACCGGGCTGCCGCGCTTCCGCTGTCGCGGGCGAGCACCTTGTCCATGTGAAAGCCTTTCCTAGCTTGGGCGAATGGGAGGTCGCCCCGACCACCGCCCGTCACGGTGTCGGCTCGTGCGCGGCCGCCCGGAGGCCGCGCGGGATGGGGAGAGACTCCCCGCCACCGTGGGTCGATCGAAGCAGATCCCTGGCCGGAGAGCCTACCGGAACCGTTCCGAAAACTTAACGCCGTCGATACCCGAGTTTGCCCGGCGAACCGGCGGCCGAGGGCGTGAAGACGCGGTTCGGGCGGTCGGCCCGACCGGCGTGCCGGCTCCGGAAGTTTCGGCGCCGGGCGTGCCGAGGCGGCCCGGTCGCCCCGCTGTCCGGCTCCGGACGGCGGCCGGCGCTTGAACGCCGGCGGGTCGGGGTCGATGCTTAACGGAATCGACTTCCACCGATGGAAGGATCCTCCGGATGCGCCGACCGTCGCTCGTCGTCCTCGTCCTCACCGCCCTGCTGGCCGCCACCCCGGCCGCCGCCCGTGCCGCCGCGACAACGCCGCCACCGGCGCCGTCGACGCTCGCCGGGGCGCGCACCGTCGGGACCGCCTGGGGCCACGACCCGGCCACCGGCCGCCTGACCGTCACCGTCGACGACACGGTACGCGGGGCCGCGCTGGCCGCGGTGCGCCGCGCCGCCACCCGATCCGGCGCGGTGCTGCGGCACGAGCCCGGCCGACTGCGCCCGCTCATCGCCGGCGGCCAGGCGATCTACAGCGGCGGCGGGCGCTGCTCGCTCGGCGTGAACGTCCGTAGCAGCAGCGCCTGGTACTTCGTCACCGCCGGACACTGCACCACGCTCGGCGCGACCTGGTACGCCGACAGCGCCCGCACCACGGTGCTGGGCAGCCGGACCGGCAGCAGCTTCCCCGGCAACGACTACGGCGTGGTCCGCTACACCGGCACGGTCACCCATCCCAGTGCCGTGTACACCTACCCGGGCCAGGTGACCATCTCAGCCGCCGGCAACGCGTACGTCGGGCAGGCGGTCTGCCGCAGCGGCGCCACCACCGGCGTCCGCTGCGGCTCGGTCACCGGACTGAACGCGACAGTCAACTACGCCGAGGGCAGCGTCACCGGGCTGATCCGCACGAACATCTGCGCCGAGCCGGGGGACAGCGGCGGTCCGCTCTACGTGGCGGCGACCGGCACGGTGCTCGGCATCCTCTCCGGCGGCAGCGGCAACTGCACGAGTGGCGGCACCAGCTACTACCAGCCGATCCTGGAGATCCTCGCGGCGTACGGCCTCAGCATCCCGTGACCGGCGCGGGCCGGGCGGGCGCCGACCGACCGCCCGGCCCGGCGGGCACCCGGGTCAGTCGTCGCCCGGCACGGCCATCTCGCCGAGACGCGACCAGTCCTGCTGCGGCACGGTCGCGTTGATGACCCGCGGCGTCTCGACCAGGTGCGGCGGCAGCGTGCGCTGGGCCTCGCGGAAGTGTGCCGACTGCACGTGCGCGGCGCCGGCCTCGTCGTCGCGGAACGCCTCGACCAGCACGTACTCGGTGGGGTCGGCCAGGCTGCGGGACCAGTCGAACCACAGGCAGCCGGGCTCGGCCCGGGTCGCCTCGGTGAAGTCGGCCGCGATCCGTGGCCAGCGGTCGGCGTCGGACGGCCGGACCCGGAACTTGGCGGTGATGAAGATCATGGGTTCAGGCTACCCAGGCCGGGCGCCCCGATCCCTGGTCACCGGCCCCACCAGTTCGCCCGCCGCCGGGTCGGCGAACGCGGAGGGCATCGGGCGCGTCTACCGATCGGTAGCCTGACCCGGTGACCGTCTACGCCCTCGCGCAGCTCACCGTCCACGACCGGGCACGCTACGACCGCTACGTCGCCGCCTTCCTCCCGGTGCTGGCCCGGCACGGCGGCCGGCTGCTCGCCGCCGACACCGCCCCCCGGGTGGTGGAGGGCGACTGGCCGCACGACAAGGTGGTGCTCATGTCCTTCGACAGCCGGGAGGACTTCGAGCGCTGGTCCGCCTCGCCGGAGTACCAGGCGATCTCCCGGGACCGGGAGGCGGCCACCGACGGGGTGGTCCTGCTGCTCGACGGGATCGGCCACGCCTGGCCGGCCTGACCGACGCCGCCGGCGGGCCCCGGGCGGCCCGCCGGTGAGCTAGGGTTTAGCGGTCCGTCGAGGATCGGAGTGGTCATGGCAGGTGACGACGACATCTCCGGGTGAGAGCCCCGGACGGCCGCCGACGCGCGTATCCCGCGCCGTCGCCGCGGCCCCCTTCGTCGTCCCCTGTCCACGCCGGCGCACCGCGCCCGCGGCTCTCCCTCCTGAGGTTGATCATGTCCGACGCCTACGTCGTCAGCTCCGCGCTCTCCTTCTCCTGGCCGGACGACACACCGGTCCTCACCGACCTGACCTTCTCCGTGCCCGGCGGCCGTACCGGCCTGGTGGCGCCAAACGGCAGCGGCAAGACCACCCTGCTGCGGCTGATCGCCGGCGAGCTGCGCCCGACGGCGGGCGCGGTCACCGTCCGGGGCGTGCTCGGCTACCTGCCCCAGCACCTGCCGTTCGCCGTCGACCAGACCGTCGCCCAGGTTCTCGGCGTCGACCGGGCCGTCGCCGCGCTGCACGCCATCGAGGCCGGTGACGCCCGCGAGGAACACTTCACCGCCGTCGGCGACGACTGGGACGTCGAGGAGCGCACCCACGCCGAGCTGGACCGCCTCGGCCTCGGCGGGCTGGCCCTGGACCGCCGGCTGGGCACGCTCAGCGGCGGTCAGGTGATCTCCCTGGGGCTGGTCGGGCAACTGCTGCGGCGGCCGGACGTGCTGTTGCTCGACGAGCCGACGAACAACCTCGACGAGGCGGCCCGTGAGCGGTTGACGGCGGTGCTGCGCGGCTGGACCGGCTGCCTGCTGGTGGCCAGCCACGACCGGGCGCTGCTGGACGAGATGGACCGCATCGCCGCGTTGGCCCCCGACGAGCTCAGCTGGTACGGCGGCGACTTCACCGCGTACGAGCAGGCCGTGCGCGCCGAGCGCGAGGTGGTTCAGCGGCAGGTTCGCGGCGCCGAGCAGGACCTCAAGCGGCAGAGGCGCGAACTCCAGCAGGCCCGGGAGCGCGCCGCCCGCCGCGCCGCCACGGCCGCCCGCAACCTGCCCGACGCCGGGCTGGCCCGGATCGTCGCCGGTGGCCTGAAGCGGGACGCCCAGGTCTCCGCCGGCCGGGCCGCCGAGACGCACGCCGCCCGCGTCGGCGACGCGCAACACCGGCTGGACCAGGCCAGCCGGGCCGCCCGCCAGGACGACAAGATCGTGATCGACCTGCCCGACACCGCCGTGCCGGCCGGCCGGACCGTCTTCCACGGCGAGCGGCTGCGCGCCGAGTACGCCGGCCGTCAGGTGTTCGACGGCATCGACCTGATCGTCCGGGGGCCGGAACGGATCGCGCTCACCGGCCCGAACGGCACCGGCAAGTCCACGCTGCTGCGCCTGGTCAGCGGCGACCAGCAGCCCACCGCCGGGACCGCCACCCGGGTCGAGGGGCGGGTGGCGTACCTGTCGCAGCGGCTGGACCTGCTCGACCCGGCGCGTACCGTCGCGGAGAACCTGGCCGCCTTCGCGCCCGGCCTGGCCGACGCCGAGCGGATGAACCTGCTGGCCCGGTTCCTGTTCCGGGGCGACCGGGTGCATCTGCCGGTCCGCGTGCTCTCCGGCGGCGAGCTGCTGCGCGCCACCCTGGCCTGCGTGCTGAACGCCGAGCCGGCGCCGCAGCTGCTGCTGCTCGACGAGCCCACCAACAACCTCGACCTGGACAGCGTGGCCCAGTTGGCGGGCGCGCTCGGCGGCTACCGGGGAGCGCTGCTGGTGGTCAGCCACGACCCGCGGTTCCTGGCCGACCTCGGGGTGGACCGGTGGCTGCGGCTGGCCGACGGCGCACTGACCGAGACCGGCGGCCCGGAGCGGTAGCCCGTCAACCTTCGGCGCGCAGGTAGGCGAGCACGGCCAGCACCCGGCGGTGGGTGTCCTGGTCCGGCGGCAGGTCCAGCTTGGCCAGGATGTTGCCGACGTGCTTGCCGACCGCCGCCTCGGTCACGTGCAGCCGGGCCGCGATCGCGCCGTTGGAGTGCCCCTCCGCGACCAGCCCCAGCACCTCCCGCTCGCGCCGGGAGAGCGCGTCGAGCGGGTCGCGGGGGCGGCGCAACAGGTGCCGCACCACGTCCGGGTCGACCGCGGTGCCGCCGGCGGCCACCCGGCGTAACGTGTCGGCGAACTCGGCCACGTCGGCCACCCGGTCCTTGAGCAGGTAGCCGACCCGCCGGCCGTCGCCGCTGTCCAGCAGCGCCGCCGCGTACCCGCTCTGCACGTGCTGGCTCAGCACCACCACCGCGAGATCCGGCCGCTCCGCGCGCAGCGTGACCGCCGCGCGCAGGCCGTCGTCCCGGTGCTCCGGCGGCATCCGGATGTCGGTCACCAGCAGCTCGGGCCGGTGCGTGCGGACGGCGTCGAGCAGCGCCGGGGCGGAACCGACCGCGGCGGCCACCGCGAACCCGAACCGGGTCAGCAGGCCGACCAGACCCTCCCGGAGCAGGACCTCGTCCTCGGCGAGGACGACCCGGATCACGGACGGCACGGCAGCTCCACCCGCACGAGGGTAGGCCCGCCCGCCGGGCTGGCCAGCAGCAACCTGCCGTCCACCGCGGCCACCCGGTCGGCGAGCCCGGTCAGGCCGGTGCCCCGCGCCGGGTCGGCGCCGCCCCGGCCGTCGTCCTCGACCTCCACCACCAGGAGGTGGCCGGTCCGGGTCAACCGCACCACGGCGCGCGTCGCGTGGGCGTGCCGGGCCACGTTGCCCAGCGCCTCGGAGACCACGTACCAGGCGGTGGTCTCGACCAGCTCCGGCACCGGGCGGGGCAGCTCCGCGCGCACGGTGACCGGGACCACCGAGCGGGCCGCCAGGTCGCCGACCGCGCCGGCCAGCCCCAGATCGGTGAGCTGCGGCGGGCGGAGGCCCTGCACGATGCCGCGCAGCGTCACCATCAGCTCCTTGGCCTGCTCGTGCGCCAGGTCCAGCGGTCGCGCCGCGGGCGAGTCGTCCGGCACGTCGAGGCGGGCCAGCCCGAGCTGGAGCGTGAGGCTGGTCAGCCGTGGCTGCGCGCCGTCGTGCACGTCCCGCTCGATGCGGCGGCGTTCCGCCTCGTACGCGCCCATCAGGCGGGCCCGGGACCGGGTCACCTCGCGCAGCGCGGTGGCGTCGGGCGCGTCGTCGAGCAGCCACCGGGCCACCGCCGCCTGCCCCGCGACCAGCAGGCCGGCGAGGTAGACCAGGGCGGGCACGGCGAGCACCCCGGCGACCGCGTACGGGACCGCCCCGGCCGGGGAGTCGACGGTGGTCCAGACCAGCACGATCCGGTCCTCGCCGCCGGCCAGCCACGGGCCGGCGACGAGCGCCGCGTCGAGCAGCACCAGCAGCGCGAACGTGCCGTACGCCACCGGCACCACGGTGCCCAGCCAGCCGGCGTACGCGACCTCCCGCCAGGCGGCGGCGCCGGTCCAGCGGGCGGCCGGGCCACGCCGCCCCGGCGCGCGTACCGGCCGGCCGTCGACCAGGCCGAGCCGCCACCGCTCGACCGCCGCCACCGGCGCGCCGACCAGCGGGGCGACGGCGAGCCCGGCCAGCGACACCAGGGTGAGCACGACCAGGGCGGGGACGTCGACCGGCCGGCCCTGCCGCAGCGCGCTCACCACCAGCAGCAGCGGCGCGGCGAGCACGCCGGCCGCCACCGTCAGCACGCCGGCGACCGGCAGGGTGGTCAGCGCGTACGCCAGGGCCCGCCACGGCCAGGCGGAGCGCAGGTATCGGCGCCGGCGCAACGCCCCGGCCAGGTACGACGGTCGGTCCTCGGTCATGGGCTGACGCTAGCCAGGCGGCGGCCGGCCGGCCCAGCCGTCCAGACCCCGGTTGTCGGGTGGGGCTGGCCCCACCCCGCCGGGCCGGGGACGTCGTACCCCGTCCCTATCCTGAGCGGATGGAGCTGGCGTTCAGCGGCGAGGTGTGGTTCTGGCGCGGCCCGGCGCCCTACCACTTCGTCACCGTGCCCGACGAGCAGTGCGCGGCGTTGGCGACCGCCGCCGCCTCGGTCAGCTACGGCTGGGGCATGGTCCCGGTCGGCGTCCGGATCGGCGCCACCGACTGGCGGACGTCGCTGTGGCCCAAGGACGGCCGCTACGTGCTGCCGCTCAAGGTGGCGGTGCGCCGCGCGGAGCGGATCGAGCTGGGCGACCGGGTGGGCGTCCGGTTGACGGTGGACGGGTGAGCGCCGGCGACCTCGCCGCGGCGGGCCGGCTGCTGGCCGCCGCGACCCGGCCGGTGGTGTTCACCGGCGCCGGCATGTCGGCCGAGAGCGGCGTGCCGACGTTCCGGGACGCGCAGGTCGGCCTCTGGCAGCGCTTCGACCCGGCGCAGTTGGCCACCCCGGCCGCGTTCCACGCCGACCCGGCCCTGGTCTGGGGCTGGTACGAGGGCCGGCGGCACGGGGTGCGCCGTGCCGCGCCGAACCCGGGGCACCGGGCGGTGGCCGCGATCCAGGCCCGGCTGCCGGACACCGTGGTGGTCACGCAGAACGTCGACGACCTGCACGAGCGGGGCGGCGCCCTCGCCCCGGTCCGCCTGCACGGCAGCCTGTTCGCGCCCCGCTGCTCCGGGTGCGCCCGGCCGGCGCCGCTGCCCGACGACGCGGGGGAGCCGACCGGGCCGCTCGACCCGCCGGCCTGTGCCCACTGCGCCGCACCGGTCCGGCCCGGCGTGGTGTGGTTCGGTGAGGCGCTGCCCGAGGCGGCGTTGGCGGCGGCGGTCGAGGCGGCGTCCCGCTGCGACCTGCTGCTCACCGTCGGCACCTCGGCCCTGGTCCACCCCGCCGCGGAGATCCCGCTGGTGGCGGCCCGTCTCGGCGCGCCGGTGGTGCAGGTCAACCCGGTGCCGACGCCACTGGACGCGGTCTGCGCGGTCAACCTGCGGGGGCCGGCCGGCGAGGTGCTGCCGGCGCTGGTCCGGGCCGCCTGGCCCGACGCGTCCGCCGGCTGAGAATGGTGGTTGGTCGACGGCATCGCGACCACCGGCCGCAAGGGGTGAGCGTCAGACGTCGCGGGGCGCCCGCTTGGGGAACACGGTGTAGGCGACCGGCCAGAACACCAGCCAGGCCGCCATGGCCAGGGTGAGCCGGCCGGCCCAGGCCCACAGCTCCCCGGTCCGCTCGGCGTCGCCGACCAGCGCGACGCCGCCGAGCAGCACGGCGCAGGCGACCGCCCAGCCGAGCATGCCCTTGCCCCACTCCCGCCACTCGTGCCGGGCCCGGGCCCAGCCGTGGCGGGGGGCCCGGCGCGGCGGCGGGCCGCCGGCGAACCGGTGGGCGAACCGCTCGTCGGCCCAGCGCACCATGCTGTGCCCGAAGGCGACGGAGAAGCCCAGGTACGCGGCGGCGAGGCCGTGCGCGAACGTGGCGGTGCCCCCGCCGCGCAGGTCGATCATCGTGGCGGCCAGCAGTACGAGGTCGACGGCGGGCACCGCGAGCAGCAGCGCGGCGCCCAGGCGGGGCCGCCGCAGCGGGTAGCGGGCGACCAGCCCGGCGACCAGGAGCAGCCAGAACCCCACCTCACAGGCGATGATCACTCCGATGAGCACGCGGCCTCCAGGTTTTAGTACGCTGTGCGACAACAACCGTAGCAACAGTCGTCCACCCGCCGCCGGAGGGGCCGTGCCCAAGATCGTCGACCATGACGCCCGCCGCGCCGAGCTGGCCGAGGCGATGTGGCGGGTCGTCTACCGCGACGGCGTCGGCGCCGCCACGGTGCGCAGCATCGCCGCCGAGGCCGGCTGGTCGCCCAGCGCGCTGCGGCACTACTTCGCGACCCAGACCGAGCTGCTGGTCTTCGCCATGGAACACGTGATGGCCGAGGCGACCGAGCGGTTCACCGCCGGGGACCGCACCGGCACCACCCGGCAGGTCGTCCAACGGATGCTCGAGGAGCTGCTTCCGCTGGACCGGCAACGGGCGCGGGAGGCCGAGGTGTGGCTGCTGCTCGCCGCCCGGGTGCCTGTCGACCCCGCCGCCCGCGAGCGGATGACCGAGGCCGACGACGGCGTACGCCGGGCCGCCGAACTCGCCGTCGCGCTGCTCACCGGCGCGGAACCGACCGACGCGGCCACCGCCGCCCGGCTGCACGCCCTGCTCGACGGCCTCACGCTGCACGCGTTGCTGCATCCCGACCGGATGCCGCCGGCCCGGATCCGCGACCTGCTCGCCGCGCACCTCGACCAGCTCGCCGAGGGGTCGGACACCGGCGTCGGCGGATAGGGTCGCACCCGTGCGGACCAAACAGGAGCTGTCGACGGCGATCCGGGAACGACGGCGGGCGGCGCTGGTGGTCAACGCCCACTCCCGCCGGGGCCGCCGGCTCTACGACACCGTCCACGCGCGCCTGCGCGCGGCCGGGTTCACGCTGCTCGGCGCGTACCCGGTGGACCGGCCGGGCGAGCTGGACCGGGTGCTCGCCGAGGCCGCCGACCTCGGCCCGGACCTGCTGGTCACCGGCGGCGGCGACGGCACGGTCGGCGCGGCGGCCCGGCTGCTCGCCCACCGGGACGTCGCCCTGGGCCTGCTGCCGCTGGGCACCACCAACAACTTCGCCCGCACCGTCGGCGTCCCGCTCGACCTCGACGCGGCGATCGCCGTGCTCACCGGCGGCAAGGTGATCGACGTCGACCTCGGCCTGATCGGCGACACCCGGTTCACCAACCACGTCGGGATCGGGCTGTCGGCCGACATCATGCTGACCGCGCCGCCCCGGCTGAAGCGCGCCGTGGGCCGGCTCGCCTATCCGCTGACCGCGCTGGGGCTGCTGACCCGGCACCGCCCGTTGCGCGTGACGGTCCGTGCCGAGGGCCGGGACCACGCGTTCCGCACTCACCAGGTGTACGTGGCCAACGGCGGCTTCCACGCCGGCCGGCCGATCACCGCCGACGCCAACGCCGACGACCGGCTGCTGGTCGCGTACCCGGTCGGCGGGCCGAGCCGGCGCGGGCTGCTGCGCGACACGGCCCGCAACGCGGCGGCCGGCCGGCGTCGCACGCTGCGCGACGAGCCGTTCCTGGCCGTGCGTCAGCTGTGGCTGGAGTCCGACCCGCCGGCCCGCATCGAGGTCGACGGCGAACCGTACGGGCGGACGCCGGTGCGCATCGGCCTCGACCCGAACGCACTGCGGCTGATGGCGCCCGCGGACAGCCCGGACCACTGACCGGGCCCGGCCTCGACGTGCCGGCCGCCGACGCCGGGAGTAGCGTGCGACGCGGAAACCGCAGCGAGGAGGTTCGGACCGTGCAGCCGACGATCGTGGACGTGCCCACCCCCGACGGGACGGCGGACGCCTACCTGCTCCGGCCGGACTCCGGCGGCCCGTTCCCGGGCGTGCTGCTGTTCATGGACGCGTTCGGGCTGCGGCCCCGGCTGGCCGAGATGGCCGCGACCATCGCCGACCGGGGATACGTGGTGCTGGTGCCCAACCTGTTCCACCGCGCCGGCCCCGCCGCGCCGGTCGACACGTCCGCGCTGACCGACGACAGCCGGCGCCTCGAGCTGTTCGGGCGGCTCGGCCCGCTGATGGCCGCGCTGACGCCGGACGTGGTGGCCCGGGACACCGCCGCCTACCTCGACTTCCTCGCCGCCCAGCCGGGTGTCGCACCCGGCCCGGCGGCGATCACCGGCTACTGCATGGGCGGCACGAACGCGCTGCGGGCCATCGAGGCCCACCCGGACCGGATCGCCGCGGTGGCCGCCTTCCACGCCGGTCACGTGGTCAGCGACGCGCCCGACAGCCCGCACCGGGGCGTCGGCGCGGTGACCGGCGAACTCTACTTCGGTCACGCCGACCAGGACGCGTCGATGACCGCCGAGCAGATCGCGACGCTGGAGCAGGCGCTGGACGCGGCCGGCGTCACCTACCGCTCGGAGGTCTACCGGGGCGCCCGCCACGGCTACACGCAGGCGGACACGCCGATGTACGACGAGCAGGCCACCAAGCGGCACTGGGCGGCCCTGTTCGACCTGCTAGACCGCACTTTCCCGGGCTGACCCGACCGGTCGGCGCGGCCACAATGGAGTGGTGGAGACCGACCTGTTGCCGATGATCGCCGCCGAGCGGCGCCGCACGGCCGACCTGATCGACTCGCTCACCCCGGCCCAGTTGGACACGCCCAGCCTCTGCCAGGCGTGGACCGTCCGGGAGGTCGCCGGTCACCTGGTGTCACCGCTGGTCTCCACACCGTGGCGCCTGCTGCCAGAGCTGGTCGGCGCCGGGTTCCGGCCGCACGTGGCGAACGCGCGGCTGGCCCGGCGGGTGGCCCGGCGGTCGCCGGCCGAACTGGCCGCCGCGCTGCGGGAGCACGCCGACCACCGGTTCCGCCTGCCGGTGGTCGGCTGGCCCGGCCAGCTCACCGGCCTCCAGGTGCACGGGCAGGACATCCGCCGGCCGCTCGGCCTCCCCGCCGACCTGGATCCGGAGCGGCTGCGCATCTCGTTGGACTTCCTGACCGGTGGCCGGGCGGTCGGGTTCGTCGACCGTCGGCGGGTCGCCGGGCTGCGCGTCGAGGCGACCGACCTGGGCTGGTCGGCCGGGGACGGGCCGGTGGTGCGGGGCACCGGCGCCGCGCTGCTGCTCGCGCTGACCGGCCGCCGGGTGGCGCTGGCCGACCTCACCGGGGACGGCGTGGCGCGGCTCGCCGCCCCCTGACCGGCCTCCGCCGGCGTGGGCGCAGGCCACCGGCGCGCAACTGGCACCTGCCATCCCCGTCCCCGGCTGGCTAGCGTCGGCCCATGGACGCCGACCACCCCGCCCCGGCTGGGCCTTTCGCCGCGCTGACCACCGCCCACGTCGCCGACGCCTGCCTGCGGGCCGGCGTCGCGGTCCGCTGCGCCCCGGCCGCCGTACGCCCGGTGCTGGCCGGGCGGCGCCTGGCCGGGCGGGTCCGGCCGGCCCGGCACGCCGGCAGCGTCGACGTCTTCCTGGAGGCGATCGACCGGGCCCAGCCGGGGGACGTGCTGGTGGTCGACGACGGCGGTCGCACCGACCGGGCCTGCGTCGGGGACCTGGTGGCGTGGGAGGCGCGGGCCGCCGGCCTGGCCGGCCTCGTGGTCTGGGGCGCGCACCGGGACACCGCGGACCTCACCGTCGTCGGGCTGCCGGTGTTCAGCCTCGGCGCCACGGCGAGCGGGCCGCTGGAGCTGGACCCACGGCCGGCCGGCGCGTTGGACGCGGCGCGAGTCGGGCCGTGGACGGTCGACGGCGGTGATCTGGTGCTGGCCGACGACGACGGTGTGCTCTTCGTGCCGGCCGACCGGGCCGGGGAGCTGTTCGACCTGGCCGGGTCCATCCGGGACACCGAGCGGCGGCAGGCCGACCGGATCCGGGCCGGCCGGTCGCTGCGGGCGCAGGTCGGGTTCGACGACTACCTGACCGCCCGTGCGGCGGACCCGACGCTGACGTTCCGGGCGCACCTGCGGGCGGTCGGCGGCGCGATCGAGGAGTGACCGCTCAGCCGCCGCGCGCCCACAGCGCCAGGCGCACCCGGTTGGGGCTGCCGGTCTTCGCCATCAGGCTGGTGATGTGGGTCTTCACCGTGGTCACGCCGATGTGCAACCGCTCCGCGATCTCGGTGTTGGCCAGCCCCTCCGCGACCAGGTCGAGCACGTCCTGCTCACGGGCGGTCAGCCCGGCCGACCGCCGGGGCGTGCCGGCGCGGGCGTGCACCGCCCGCTGGACCAGCCGGCGCAGCACCTCGGGGCTGAACGGGCTGTCCCCGGCGGCGGCCCGGCGGAGGCCGTCGAGCAGGTCGGCCGGGGGCGCGTCCTTGAGCAGGAAGCCGCAGGCGCCGGCGGTCAACGCGGGATAGAGGTGGTCGTCGTCGCCGAACGTGGTGAGCACCATGATCCGGGTGGCGGGCCGGTCGGCGAGGATCCGGCTGGTCGCGGTGATCCCGTCGACGCCGGGCATCCGCAGGTCCATGACCACCACGTCCGGCCGCAGCCGGGCGGCGGCGGCGATCGCGTCGCGGCCGTTGTCGACCTCGCCGACGACCTCCAGGTCGGGCTGCGCGTCGCAGAGCATCCGCAGGCCGGCGCGGATCAGGTGCTGGTCGTCGGCCAGCAGCACGCGGATCACGCCGGCTCCGGCGCGGCCGGCCGCGACCCCGGCGCCACCCGGGCGGGCCGGTCCGGGGTGCCGCCCGGCGGCAGCACCGTCCGCACCCGCCACCCGTCGCCGGTCGGCCCGGCCTCCAGCCGCCCGCCGAGCACCTCGACCCGCTCCCGCATCCCGACGATCCCGTGGCCGCCGCCGACCGGCACCACGGTCGGCGCCGCGCCGCGCCCGTCGTCGGAGACCGCCCAGTGCACCGCCCCGTCGACCACCGACACGGTCAGTCGGGCCCGGGCCGTCGCGCCCGCGTGTTTCGCCACGTTCGTCAACGCCTCCTGGGTCAGTCGCAGCACCGCCTGGCCGCGGACCGCGTCCAGGGTGCCGATCGCCGGGTCCACGTCGGCCTCCACGGTGACCCCGGCCTGCCGGGCCCGGTCCACCGCCACGCCGAGCGCCGCCGGCAGCGCCGCCGGATCGATCGCGGTCAGCGCCGCGTCACCGCGGACGCCGTCCGGGTCGCGCAGCACCGCGACCAGCCGGCGCAGGTCGGTCAGCGCGGCCGTACCGGTGCGGTGCACGTCGTCGAAGACCGCGCCGACCCGCGGGTCGAGGTCCGGCAGCACGTGTCGGGCCACCCCGACCCGCAGCACCATCGACGCGACGTGGTGGGCGATCACGTCGTGCAGTTCCCGGGCGATCGCGGCCCGCTCGTCGGCGCGCGCGGCGCGGCTCTCCGACTCGCGTCGGCGCTGCTCCGCCACGGCCCGTTCCTCGGCCTGCCGGCCGAGTTCCCGGGTGGTCCGCACGACCAGGCCGATCAGCAGCGGCAGCCCGACGGTGACGGCGAGGCCGAGCAGACCGGCGAGCGCCTGCCGGAGCGGGTCGCCGATCAGACCGGTCAGGTCGACGGCGGCCAGCAGCCCGGCGGCCAGCCAGAACGTGCGGGGCCGCGTGGCCCGCATGGTCAGCTCCAGCAGTGCCCAGCTCGCCCCGACCTGGTTGATCATCACATCGTCGACGAGCGGGAACGCGACCGCCAGCAGGGCCGACTGAAGCAGCAGGTTCAGCAGCGGCCGGCGATGACACAGCAGCGCCAGGACGAACGCGCCGAGCGCGAGGATCCACTGCGTCGTCGTCGGCCCGGGCCGGCCGTGCACGCCGACGACCAGGTAGCCGACGCCGGCGAGATTCAGCAGCAGTCGCCGCGCGAGCGTGTCACTTGCGTCGAGCAGTCGACCCACCCAGCCCACGACGTCAGCCTAGGCAACCGGCGCGGCCGGGGCCACCACCACGGTCCGCCGCCGCCACCCGGCCCGCAGTCCGAGGTGGACGGCCAGCCCGAGCGGGCCCAGCAGGATGGTGAGCACCAGCACCGGCGCGGCGAGCAGCGCCGGGATGCCCCGCTCCCGGCCGTCGCGCCAGATCCACCGCCCGACGAACAGATCGAAGCCGATCATGTGGGCCCAGGCCGCCGCCGCGCCGCTGTCGGTGCCGAGCAGGTCCCGGACGCCGTCCAGGGTGGGCAGTGCCACCACCGGCAGCACCGTGCCGAGCGCCGGCAGCACCAGGATCGCGTAGACCAGCAGGACCGGCGCCACGATCAACGGCGAGTCGACGATCCGCGCGGTCCACGACCAGCGGGGCGCCACGATCATCAGCGCCCAGAACGGCGCGGCGAGGGCGAACGTCAGCCCGAACAAGGTGGCGGCCATCAGACCAGCACCGCCGTGGCGTGGTCGGACCGGCGCGACAGGACCAGGCCGGTGGCCGCCGCGGTGGCGGCCACCAGCACCCCCGCCGCGGTCAGCGTGATCTCGTCCGGCCGCAGCAGCGGCTGTCCGCGCAGCGCCTGCACGGTGGCCAGCAGCGTCAGCCCGGCGTAGGCGAACCCGCCGACCAGCACCAGCCGGGCCCGGACCAGCTCGTCCAGGCGGGCGCCGAGGAACCGGTCGAGCAGGATCGCCAGCAACGGCAGCGCCTGCAACGCGTGCAGCCCGATGAAGTGACCGACCCGCAGGTCGCCGCCCGTGGTGCTCCAGCCGACCACCGGCAGCCCCGGGCCGCCGTCCGGCACGCCGACGCTGTGCGCCCCGGTGATGCCGGCGGGCGTGCCGTCCGGGTGCTGGGTCAGCATCGGGAACGCGACAAGCATGCCGAGCAGCGACACCGCGAGCCCGGCCCGGATCGCGTACCCGCCCGCGCGGTCCGGCAGGGGCCGGCGCGCCAGGACGACCGCGAGCACGATCTGGGCCAGGAACAGCACCGTGATGGCCGTGCCCATGACGTTGTAGAGCACCGCGTCCAGCGGCGTGCCGGTGTTGAAGTGACTGGTGGTGCCGCGCAGCACCTGGACGACGATGAGGACCATCTCCAGCACCGCCGCGGCCACGATCACGGTGACCGCCCGTTCGGCGAGCCGGCTGCGTCGGGGCAGCAGGGAGAGCATCCAGGCCAGGGTGCCGCCGTAGAGCGTGAGCGAGACCGCGAACTTCAGCGGCTTGAGCCAGACCGGCGCGCCGGTGAGCACGCGGGGATCGGTGACGAGGCCGATCGCGGCGACGACGGTCAGCGCCGCCATCATGGACACGAGGAGCAGCAGGGGGCGGGGCCAGCCGGCCGCCCGGTTCCGTACGGTAGTCATGTCTGTAGATGCTCGCGGCCGGCGACCGTGGTCGCGCCCGACCGGGGGTCGCGGTCGCGGCCACCGGTCCGAGCCGCGTCTCCTCCCGGGGGAGGAGGCGGTCAGTCGGGCAGTCGGGGCATCTCCACGCCCGGGTCGCGGCCGAGCAGCACCCCACGGGTCAGCGCCCGTGCGCCGAAGCGGTCCCGGACGGCGTCGACGGCGGCGTCCAGCGCCGGCCCCGGCTGGGCGGTGAACGGCAGGGTGAGCTGGGTGTGCCCGGCGTCGAGGTTGGCCACCGAGACGCCCAGCAGGGTGATGCCGCGCTGCTCGATCTGCGGCAACGCGGCGCGCAGCAGCGCCCGGGCGGTGGCCCGCAGCGGGGCGGTCTGCGCGGTCGGCTTGTCCAGCGTGTGCGAGCGGGTGGCCCGGGTGTAGTCGGCGAAGCGCAACCGCAGCGTCACCGTGCGGCCGGTGCGCCGGGCGTCGCGCATCCGCCCGGTCACGCGGTCGACCAGGCCGGCCAGGACCGCGTCCAGCTCGGCGGGGGAGTGCGGCTCGCGGCTCAGCGCGTGCTGCGCGCCCATCGAGGAGCGGCGGCGACCCACCTGCACCGCGCGCGGGTCACGGTTGTGGGCGAGGGCGTGCAGGTGCCGGCCGGCGCCGCCGCCGAGCAGCGACACCAGGGTCGGCTCGTCGAGCCGGGCCACCTGCCCGACCGTACGGATGCCGCGCTCGCGCAGCTTCCCGGCGGTGATCGGGCCGACGCCCCACAGCCGCTCGACCGGCAACGGGTGCAGGAAGGCCAGCTCCCGCGCCGGCTCGACGACCAGCAGGCCGTCCGGCTTGGCCACCCCGCTGGCCACCTTGGCCAGGAACTTCGTGCGGGCCACGCCGACCGTGATCGGCAGGCCGACCTGGCGGCGGACCCGGTCGCGCAGCTCGGCCGCGATGCCGGCGGGTGGCCCGACCAGTCGCCGCAGCCCGCCGACGTCGAGGAACGCCTCGTCGATGCTGATGCCCTCGACCAGCGGGGTGGTCTGCCGGAAGATCTCGAACACGGCCCGGCTGGCGGCCGTGTAGGCGGCCATCCGGGGTGGCACCACGATCGCCTCCGGGCACAGCCGCCGCGCCTGCCGGCCGCCCATGGCGCTGTGCACGCCCCGCGCCTTCGCCTCGTAGCTGCACGCGAGCACCACGCCGCCACCGACGATCACCGGCCGGCCGCGCAGCCGGCTGTCGTCGCGTTGCTCGACCGAGGCGTAGAACGCGTCCAGGTCGGCATGCAGGATGGTGGCCTCGCCCGACACCCGACCATCTTCGCACACCTGTTCGATGAATGGGTGCTGACCTGCGGGAAAATGGCGACCGGCCGGCGGAGGATCCCACCGGCCGGTCCCCGTCGTCACCGCCCGTAGACCTCGAACTCGTAGAGCGAGAAGCCGTACGAGGTGGCCCGCGTGACCCCGTACACCCGCACGTAGCGGGCGCTGACCGGGGCGAAGGTGACGTTGTCGACGCCGCCGTTGCCGGTGGTGGTGGCGAACACCGGCGTCCAGGAGTTGCCGTCGCCGGACACCTCCACCCGGTACGACGTGCCGTACGCGGACTCCCAGCGCAGCACCGCCCGGCTCACGGTGCGGGCCGCGCCGAGATCGACGCGCAGCCACTGGTTGTCGTTGTAACTGCTGGCCCACCGGCTGCCCAGGCTGCCGTCGACCGCCTTGTCCGGCGTGTAGCTGGTCAGGAACTGGGTGCTCGACGCGCTGGCCGGGCGGCCCTGGGCCAGGTTGGTGACGTCGTCGCCCCGGCGCGCCGGGAACGAGACGACCTGCTGGTAGGTGGGCCGGTTCTGCCAGGCGATCAGCGGGTGGGTGATGCCGCCGAGCCCGGACTGGGCGATCGAGTCGGCGCACCACTGGTCGCCGGCGGAGCAGGACTTGTCACCCGGGTAGACCGTCGTGGCGGGCACCGCGGCGGCCTGGCCGAGCGCGCCGAGCAGCGCCGTCCGGCAGGCGCCGAGCGCGCCGTTGCCGCAGTACGCGCGCCCCAGCCCGCCGGCCACCGGGTCGCCGAGCACGGTGCGCACGTCCTTGTCGACGTAGCCCCACCAGCCGTACTGGAAGGACGAGCCCTTGTGCGCCTGGCCCTGCAACGCCCAGTTCGCCGCGCCGTCGCGCCCGCCGTTCTGGCCACCGGAGGGCGCCTCGTTGACCTCGATGGCGTCCACCAGCGTGGCGTACAGGTCCGGCCCGAGGCCGGGCCGGAACTCGGCCGAGGCCAGCAGCGGCCACCAGGCGTCGAAGATCCGGATGGCGTCGGCGTGCTGGTAGACCTTCGAGCCGGGCGACGTCTCCACCCGCCTGCTGCCGGCCTGTTGCCAGGCCCGCAGCTTGCCGACCGCGTCGGCCAGCGCCGGGTCGGTGACCGGCGCGCTGTCCAGCACCCGCAGCAGGTCGCCGAGGACCTGCTGGCCGCGCAGGTCGGTCACCGCCGCGTCCGCCATGATCTTGACGACGTCGGCGCGGCCGAGCTTGCGCTGGGCGATCGCGGCGCGCACCGGGCCGTCCAGCAACTGACCCCGGTGTACGGAGCCGAAGCTGAAGTTGCCGTCCGCCGCGCCGAAGTCCCGCGCCTGCTTGTTGTTCCAGCTCACGTAGTAGTCCTGGTTGACCGACTGCGGATGCGCCGACGCCGGGGCGTAGCTGGCGTCGTTGGTGTCCGGGTTCCAGCCGGCCCACTCGTACGCCGGTTCGGCCTTCGTCGGCAGGTTCGGGTCGGTGACCGACGACCGGACCGGGTTCGAGCCGGAGTTGTAGTACGCCGCCTCGGTCGAGTTGACGTAGAACCAGTTGAACGCGTACCCGACGCTGCCCGCGGACGCCTGGAACGCCGCCGCGCTGCCCATCGCCGACGGGTCGTTGAACGCCTGGAAGCCGATCGCCGAGTCGGCCTCGTGCCGGTAGGTGGAGCGCAGCTTGGTGAACGCGGTCGGCTGCCCGTTCACCAGCCCCCGGTACGCGACCAGCCCGTACTTCGTGCGCAGCGCGCGCAGCGTGTACGAGCCGGCCGGGGTGGAGTCGGCGAGCGTCGGCGACCACGAGTTGCGCTGCTCCAGCGTCTCCATCGCGAGGCACTGCCCGTGGTAGAGGTAGCGGTTGGTGCGCAGCGTCGGCACGCTGCCGTCGGTGGTGCACAGCGGCACCGCGTACGTGTCGGTGAGGTCCTGCGAGGCGGACGTGGCGCTCCACGCGTAGTCCTGGCCGCGACCGAGCAGCACGTAGAGGTTGAGCCCGGCGAACGCCGCGCCGCGTGCGCTGATCCCGGGGCCCTGCAACTCCTGGAGCATCAGCAGTTGCGGCGCGAAGTAGCCGGTCTGCGGCCCGAACACGGCGACCGGGTTGCCGGTGGTGGTGTGCCGGCCGGAGACCACGACCGCGTTGGACATGCCGTGCGCGCGCAGGTTGGCCAGGCCGCCGAGCAGGTCCTTGGTGGCGGTGCTGGCGCCGGTGCGGGCGGCGGCCCCGCCGGTGGCGTCGTAGGCGAGTGGCTCGGCGACGACGGAACCGGCGTCGGGCAGCACCGCGCTGGTCGCGCCCGGCGGCGTCGCCCCGTACGGGAAGCTCTGCCCGTCGTGCAGCGTGAGCACGGTCTCCGGGTCGTTCTGCGACCGGAACGCCGCCCACACCCGGTCGCCCTCGGTGGCGCCGTACTTGGCCCGGGCGGCGACCCGGACCAGCGCGGACTGGATCTCGCTGCCACCCCCGCCGCCGAACAGGCCGCCGATCACGCCGGCGGTGGCGATCAGGTCGGTCATGGTGAAGTGCTTCGGCTTGCCGGCGCCGGCCAGCACGTACTCGCCGGGGTAGTTGTCGTCGGCGATCGACTTGTCGATGTAGGCGTTGATGCCGGCGATGTAGTCGACCACGTCGGTGTAGAGCTGCTGGCCCCGCGTGCCCTTGGTGCGCAGCGCGTCCACCTGGGCCTGGAGGTCCGCCTCGGTGTAGGGCGAGTTGGCCCAGACGCTCTGCTCCAGCTCCCGGTTGCCGGGGGCGCCGCCGGCGAACGAGGTGACGTTGCCGCGGCCGACGTGCCGCAGCAGGTCCATCACCCAGAGCCGGTCCTGGGCCCCGGCGTAGCCGGCGCCGAACATGGTGCCGCCGCGGGTGGTGCCGGTGACGTGCGGGACGCCGGTGGCCTTGTCCCGCACGATGGTGACGTCCGAGCGCGGCGAGACGGTGCTCTCGACCTGCGTGGCGGGGACGCCGAACGAGGAGTCGTTGTAGAACTGGGCGATCTGCTCGTCGGTCAGCCCGGCGTAGTTGTAGACCAGGTTGGCGTACTCGTCGAGCTGGTCGCTGGAGTGCGCCGGGCGGGTGCCGAGCGTCTGGTGGGCCAGGATGGCGACGAGCGTGGCGTTGCCGTTCTGCCCGGGGGGCAGGATGTCGGCGCACTGGCCGAGGCAGTAGTCGTTGGCGGCGAACGTGGTGGCCGCCAGCGCCGGTGACGGCGGGGTGACGGTCAGCACGCTGGCGGTCAGGGCGGCGGCGGTGAGCGCCGCGAGCCGGGCACGGAGTGGGGGTCGGGGCATGGCGATCCTCCGGGGACGCGGAGTCGGGCCTTCGGTACGCCCGGCTGCCGGTTGCCGACGTCTCGCCCTCCGCGCCCGGGCGTTCCACCCGGAGGTGAGAATGACTCACATCTATCTCCGGGCAATGATCGGCGGCGGACCGCCGTCCGGGATACCCGTTGTTCACCAGCCGCGAATGCCGACGTTTCGCTCCAGGCGCGGGGTCCGGACGCGACGGTGGGGGGCGGCGCCGTTGCCACCCCCCACCGTGCTCCCCGCCGGTGCGACCGTCAGCCCTTGTGGAACGACTGGCGCACCACACCCCCCACCAGCGCGCACCAGGTGCTGGTGCTGAGCTTGCCGGTGGGCGGCAGCCCGTGCAGGCGTTGCAGGTCCTTCACCGCGGTCCGGGTCAGGTGGTCGTACTCGCCGGTCGGGAGCACCTCCGCGTAGCCCTTGGAGGCGAGCATGAACTGCGCCGCGACCACCGGCACGCCGGTGTCGTGCTGGTCCAGCTCCGGAGCGAGCGTCTCCCAGGTCGGCGCCGTGAGCGTGGCGTCCACGTCGACCGGGATCCCGTTGCGGGCCTGCCAGTCCTGCACGGCCGCCACGGTGGCGGCGTCGAACACGCCGGTGACCGGCACGGCGTAGCCGCGGAACGTGAGCAGGTACTGCGCGACCTGGACGACCGGGCCGCCGACGAAGCGCCAGATGTCCGGCCAGCGGCGCGCCGGCACGTCACCCAGCGGGGTGCCGAGCTCGCGGAAGACCTCGCGGCGCAGCCGGGGGAACTCCCGGTAGAACATCGCGCCCGGGCACTGGGTGGCCCGGAAGTCCCAGTGGCCGAAGATGTCGTGCGCGTGCAGCCCGTACTGCCGGCAGATCGCGGTGCAGAGCCGGACCAGGCCGTCGAGCAGCTCCTCGGGCGGCGTCTCGGTGACGTAGGTGCCCTCGTTCTCGATGCCGATCGCGCGGCCGTTCTCACCCGGGCAGTGCGCCGAGATCATCTGCCGGTCGCCGGCCTGCAACCGCTCCAGGCTGCCGTGGCGTCCCTCCAGGACGTGACCGCCCCGGCTCACCGTGAAGTGCTGCCCGGTGTCCGACCAGCCGTTGCCGTCCATGTGCAGGTCCTGGCAGTCGCGGGCGAGCTGCTTGGCGTGTTCCTCGGAGTAGTCGGTGACGTTCGGGAACGCCATGTGGTGCACGATGATCTTGTTGGTCGGGATCGCGCTGACCGACAGCGGGTCGGCCGGCGGGCGGGCGGCCCACTCGTCGCAGCTGATGATCCAGTCGAGGTCCGCGCCCGGCGCGGCCTGCGCGGCGGCCGGAAACGCGAGGTCGCTCCCGACGACCGCGACCGCGGCGGCGCCGAGGCCGGCCCGCAGCAGCGTACGGCGGTCCAGCTCGGGGTGGTCGAAGTGCATGGCATCTCCTCGATGACCCGACCGATGCCGGGTGATGTAAAGGAACTCCAAGGTAAGCGCGCAAGTCGAAGAATATTGCCACCGGGCCGCGCCGCGCCAGAGGACAAATGCCATCACCTCTACGCTGGGCGCGGGCGGGGTCGGGGAGGACGTGTGCGGGGACTGGATCGGCGTGGGGTGCTCGCTGCCGCGGGCGGGTTGGTGGTCGCCGGGGTGGGCGTACCGGTGGGGCTGGCGCTCGGGCGCGACCGGCCGCCCTCGGTCCCGAACGGACGCCGGCCGGTCAGCATGGCCATGCACCTGCACGCCTCGTTCAGTGAGGGCGTCGCCAGCTACGCCGCCCACCTCGACCAGGCCCGCCGTAACGCCGTCGACGTGCTCTGGTGGACCGACCACGACTTCCGGGTGGCCGCGCACGACCACCGCCGCGTCGTCCACTTCGACGGGCCGGAGGAGCCGGAGGGCGGGCTCGCCTGGACCTGGCACCCGGCCACCGAGGGGCGACTCACCGACTCGTCCGCCGACTTCGTCGCCGTCCCGGACGCCGCCGACGGACCCGGCCGGGCGTTGCGCCTCACCGCCGCCGGCACCGGCACCCACTGGTACGCCGGCAAGGCGTGGAACTGGACGCACACCGGGAACATCGCCGACACCACGCTCCACCTCGACGTGCGACCCGAGTCGGCGGGCCGGGAGGCCACGCTGACCGTCGAGATCGCGTTGTCCCACCACCCGGTCGGGCCCGGCCGGCCCGCCGGGCAGTTGGTGCTGCGCTACCGGCTCGGCGGCACCGACGTGGCCCGGCACACCGTCGACGGCCGGCACGGCACGGTCGACCGGCCCGCCCCGGCCGGCGTCTGGCGGCGGCACACGTTCGACCTGCTCGCCGACGTCCGGCGGCTCTGGCCCGACCTGGTGGCCGGCGACAACTCGCTGCGCGGGCTGCGCCTCGGCGTCACCGTCACCGGCGGCGCGCGGGGCGCGTACCTGGTCGACCGGCTGGTCTTCGACCGGGCCCGCCGTGCCGGGCAGGCGGGCGAGGAGCTGCGCGCCGAGGTGCTGCGCGGCTACGCCGGGGCGTACCCGGAGGTGACCCACCACCGGGCGTACGAGGTGTCGATGGTGCGCCACCTCAACTGGTTCGGCGGCGACGGCACACTGCCCCGCTTCCCGTCCCCGCCGGTGCGGGACAACGACGTCGACGCGACCGAACGGATGGTGGAGTTCCTGCACGCCCACGGTGGCGTGGTCTGCTGGAACCACCCGCTGGACGTGGAGCGGCGCGACTCACTGGCCCGGTTGCTGGTGGCCCGGCGCGGGCTCGGCGTCGACCTGATCGAGATCGGACGGACCCCGGTCGAGGACCACCTCTGGGCGTACGACGTGGCGGCCCGCAACGCGATCCCGTTGACCGCCGTCGGCGTCACCGACGACCACGACGGCACCGACTGGCGGGCCGGGCGGGACCGGTGGATCACCTCCGTCTGGGCCGGCTCCACCCGGCGGGACGACCTGGTCGCGGCGCTGCGCGCCGGGCAGGCGTGGTTCGCCGACCTGGCCGCCTACCGGGGCGCGCTGGACCTGGAGCTGGGCGGTCGCAGCGCCATGGGCGCGTTGCCCACCGTCGCCGACGACACCGTGACGGTGCGGGTGCGCGCCACCGACCTGCCGGCCGGGGCCGCCCTGGAGGTGGTCACCGGCGACGTCGACTCCGCCGGCGTCGCGGATCCGACGCCCGCGATCCGGACCGGACAGGTGCCGTGGCGTCAGCTCCGCCAGGGTTGGCACGACCTGCCGGTGCGGGTGGGGGCTGGGGCGTACCTGCGCACCCAGGTCCGCGATCGTGAGGGCGCCGTCGTCGCGGCGAGCAACCCGCTCTGGCTGCTGCGCCGACCCCCACCCGGCGGCGTCCCCCCGACCCGCCGCTTCTGACCACCCCACCGGGTCGCGCCGCCGACCGGGAGCGACCGACGGGCTGACGCTTGCCGGTGTCTGCTAACACTGGCGGAGTGTCCGTTACCGACCATCCGTTGCCCGCGGCCGGATCCGGGGCCGCCGTCCGGCGAGTGGAAGCATCCGTTGCGCCGATGGCCGGCAGCCCTGACGCGACCAGAATGACCAGCGAGGCGGCCACCGACATCCGCCCCTGGGACGTCGTGGAGTGGGTCGCATGAGCGGCTGGCAGCTGTCCGGCTACACGCCGGTTCGCACGCTCGGCTCCGGGGCGTCCGGCAGCGTCGTGCTGGCCACCCACGACAGCACCGGCACCCCGGTCGCGATCAAGTACCTGGTCCGCGATCTCGGCGCCGACTCCTCGTTCCGGGCCGCCTTCCGCGACGAGGCCCGGCTGCTCGGCGAGGTCGACGACCCGCACGTCAGCCGGCTCTACGAGTACGTCGAGTCCCCGCACGGCGCGGCCATCGTGATGGAACTGGTCGACGGCGTGTCGTTGCGGCAGATGCTGCGCGCACACGGCCCGACCACGCCCGAGGCCGCGCTCTGCGTGCTGAAGGGCTCGCTCGCCGGGCTCGCCGCCGCCCACGCCCACGGCGTCGTGCACCGCGACTACAAGCCGGAGAACGTGCTCGTCTCCGGTGCCGGGCTGAGTAAGCTCGCCGACTTCGGGATCGCCATGCCGATCGGTCGGGGCAGCGACACCACGGTCTCCGGCACGCCCCGCTACATGGCGCCGGAGCAGTGGACCGGCGCCCCGGCCAGTCCGGCCTGCGACATCTACGCCGCGACCGCCACGTTCTTCGAGTGCCTCACCGGGCGGCCCCCGTACCAGGGACCCGACCTGCTCTCCCTGCGCGACCAGCACGCCAGCGCGCCGATCCCCACCGATCCGGCGCCCGTGCCGGTGCACGAGCTGCTCCGCCACGGCATGGCCAAGCGTCCCGACGACCGGCCGCAACCGGCTGCGGTCTTCCTGGAGCTGCTGGACCGGGTGGCCGGCACCGGATACGGGCCCGACTGGGAGGAGCGTGGGCTGCGCGAGCTGGCCCGGCGGGCCGCCCTGCTGGCCGCGTTGTGGCCGTTCCCCGACCGGGCGGAGGGCGCCACCGCGGTGGCCAGCACCGCGCTCGGCGCCCCGACCGGACGGGGCCGCCTGGTCCAACGGGGACGCAAGCGCGTCCTGCTGGCGACCGGCGCTGTGGTCGCCGCCGTGCTTGTCGGTGGCGCCGGCTACAGCTACGCCGCCCGCGAGACCCCGGCCGCCGAGACGCCCGCCGGCCCGTCGCCGGCCGGCCCCACCGGCCCGGCCGCGCCGGACCCGACGGACACCGCGACACCGGACCCCACCGCCACCGCGCTCCCCACGCCGTCCGTCCCGCCCGATCCGCCGACCGGCACGCCGTCCGCCACCCCGGACGGCACGCGGTCGCCGACCCGGCCACCGGTACGCACCAGCGCGCCGGCCCCCACCCCGTCGCGCCGCACCGCGCCGCCGCCCCCGCCGGACGTCACCGCGCCGGCCGTCGGTGGGGTGACGGTCGATCCGGGCCAGCTCGAACCGAAGGGCTGCCCGTACGGTGTGCAGAGCAGCACCGTCACGGTCACCGTCACCGACGACCGCAGCGGCCCGGCCGCCCTGACGGTCACGTTCCGCTACCTGCTGGGGGGCGCCACCGGCACGGTCCGGATGGCCGCCGCCGGGCGCGGCGTGTTCACCGGCACGCTCGGCCCGCTGGCCGCGCCGAAGCAGAGCACCCGCATCCCGATCGAGGTCACCGCCGTCGACGCCGCCGGCAACGCGGCCACCTCGGCGTCCCCGGTGTACGTGACCCTCTACAACTACTGCACCCCCGGCTAGGAGGACGACGTGCTGCCCGCTGCCCCGCACCGTGGCCCGGACCGGGGACGGCCGGCGTGACCCGGCCGGAGGAGCCCACCGAGGCGCTGCCCACCCGCGCCCTGCCCGCCGAACCGGCCCGGGGCGAGCCCACCGTCCACCTCGTCCCGCCCCGGCCGCCGGTCGACGCGGACGCCACCGCGCCCCTGAGCGTCGACCCCGCCTGGCGGCCGACCGCGCACCTCGCGCGCCCGCCCGCGGCAGCCGACGCGACGGCACACCTCGCCGGCCCCGCCGCGTCCGGGCCGGTCGACGGGGAGTCGACCGTGCACTTCGGCAGCGGCACGGCCGGCGGCGGAGAGCCGACCGTGTACCTCGGCGGTGGCACGGCCGGTGGGGCGGAGCCGACCGTGCACTTCGGCAGCGGCAGCGGCGCCGTCGGCGGCGGTGGCGGCGGCGGAGAGTCGACCGTGTACCTCGGCGGTGGCACGGCCGGCGGAGCGGAGTCGACCGTGCACCGGACCGGGCCGTGGTCGGCCGGGGGGCAGCCGACCGCCGGGTACCTGCCGACGGCCACCGGACCGACCGGACCGACGGCGGGGGCGACCGCCGGGGCGTACCGGGAGACGACTGTGGACGCGCGGGCGGCGAGCGGCGTTGCGGCGCCCCCGCCCGGCGGCGAGCTGCGCTTCGGGCCGGGCGTGCCGGCGACGCCGCCGCCGGCCCCTGCCTGGCCGACCGCACCACCGGGCCGCCCGCCGCGCCCGGTCTGGCGCCGCGTCGTCTCGGTGCTGTCCACGCTGCTCACCGCCGCGTTGCTGGTGACCGTCGGGCTCTACCTGTGGCAGCGGCTGCGACCGTTGGAGATCGAACAGGTCGCGGTGGCGGTGCCCCGACCGGCCGGGGTGGCCTGCGACGTGACCGTCGACGTCGTCGCCACGGTACGCACCAACGGGCACGCCGGCACGATCCGCTACCAGTGGTTCCGTTCCGACGCGCCGCCCGGCGCGCTGCTCGCCGAACGGGTCGGCAGCGGCCAGCGGACCGCGACGCTCACCCTCAGGTGGACGTTCAGCGGCGTCGGCGCCACGATCGGGACCGCCACCGTCAACATCGTCGAACCGACGCCGGTGCAGGCCGGTACGCGGGTCAGCTACCGCTGCCCCGGCGGCTGAGCGTTTCCCCGCGTGCCGCCCAGGGTAGGCCCACCCGGGATGAATCTGAACCCATGCGTGGAGGCCCTTCGATGAAAGACAACTTCGGTGACGCGGTGGGCGACGCGTTCCGTTCGGTGATGCTCTTCCTGCCCAAGGCGGTCGCGTTCGTCGCGATCCTGGTCGCCGGCTGGCTGATCGCCAAGGCGGTGCTGAAGCTGGTGGACAAGGTGCTGGAGCGGGTGCACTTCGACCGGGCGGTCGAGCGCGGCGGCATCAAGACCGCGCTGGCCCGCTCGAAGTACGACGCCAGCGACCTCGTCGCCAAGCTGGCCTACTACGCGGTGCTGCTGGTCACGCTCCAGCTCGCGTTCGGCATCTGGGGGCCCAACCCGATCTCCGACCTGATCGCCATGGTGGTCGCCTGGCTGCCGCGGGCGTTCGTCGCGATCGTCATCGTGGTGGTGGCCGCGGCCATCGCCCGCGCGGTGAAGGACATCATCTCCAGCGCGCTCGGTGGCCTCTCCTACGGCCGGGTGCTGGCCAACCTCGCCTCGGTGTTCATCCTCGGCCTCGGCGTGATCGCCGCGCTCAACCAGATCGGCGTCGCCACCGCGGTGACCACGCCGGTGCTGATCGCGGTGCTCGCCACCGTCGGCGGCATCCTGGTGGTGGGCGTCGGCGGCGGTCTGGTCCGGCCGATGCAGAGCCGCTGGGAGAGCTGGCTGACCCGGGCCGAGGAGGAGTCCCGGACCATCGCCACCCACGCCCGCGCCTACCAGGCCGGCCGGCGTGACGTCGAGGCCCGGCTCGCCACCACCGACCCGTACCGCGAGGCCGAGCTGACCCAGCCGGTGGCCGGGGACGCCGAGGCGGACCGCACCCAGCCGGTGTCCCGGGACGCCGAGCCGACCCAGCCGGTGCCGGCGTACGCGGGTGCCGCCGAGCCGACCCAGCCGGTGCCGGCCCCGGGCGCCGAGGACGCCACCCAGGTGATCCCGCCGCTCGGCGACTCCGGGCGCACCCCGCCGGCCGCGCCGCGCCAGCCGACCGCCGAGCGGGCGGCGGACAGCGAGGCGACGATGGTCATCCCGTCGGCCGACGTGGACAAGTTCCGCCGCTGAGCCGGGCGCACGACCGGGGCGGGATCCGATGCGGGTCCCGCCCCGGCGCGTGGTCAGCCGGGGTAGCGGCGCTCGGCCCGGCCGCCGGCCGCTCGAGGGTGGGCGCAGCTCCGCGTGTTCGTCGAACGCGGAGTCCGGTTAGGATCGTCGGCATGACCTGGCGATGGTGATCCCCTCCTGACCGACGAGGCCGCGGGCCGCCGCGGACACCGTGCACTCCGACCGGTGTCCGTCACGTCCCGTGGGAAGGCCCCATGCTCGTCGCTCCTGCCCGCGTGCCCGCGACCCGCCGACTGGCGGCGACGCTCTACGGCTACGCGTTCCTCACCGACCTCGTCCTGCTGTACCCGCTCTACGTCCTGCTGTTCGCCGACACCGGGCTGTCGGTCGGGCAGATCTCCTCGCTGTTCGTCCTCTGGTCGGCCGCCGGCATCCTGCTGGAGATCCCGTCCGGCGCGTGGGCCGACGCGCTGTCCCGGCGGCTGCTGCTCTGCCTGGCGCCGCTGCTCACCGCCGCCGGCTTCGCGCTCTGGGTGCTGCTGCCGTCGTACCCGGCGTTCGCCGTCGGCTTCCTGCTCTGGGGCGCGGGCGGCGCGCTGCGCTCCGGCGCGCTGGAGGCGCTGGTCTTCACCGAGCTGGACCGCCTCGGCGCGGCCGACCGGTACGCCCGCCTGATCGGTCGCGCCCGCACCGCCGAGGTGCTCGGCGCGGTCGGCTCCGGCGTGCTCGCCGGCCCGGTGTTCGCGCTCGGCGGCTACCTCGCGGTCGGCGCGGCAAGCGTGCTGACCTGCCTGCTCGCCGCCGCCGTCGCGGCGCGCCTGCCGGAGCGCCGGGCGCCGGCCACCGCGCCGGCGGCCGACCGACCGGTGCCGGCCGGCGCCGGCCCGGGGGAGACCGCCTCCGGCGGCGGCCTGGGAGAGGCCGCCCCCGTCGCGGGTCCGGGCGGGGACGCGGCCGGCGACGGGCCCGGCTGGCGGGAGAGCCTGCGCGGCGGGCTGGCCGAGGTGCGGGCCGACCGCGCGGTCCGCGCCGCCGTGCTGCTGGTCGCCGCCGTGGCCGCGATCTGGGGTGGACTCGACGAGTACACCGGGCTGCTGGCCCGCGACACCGGCGTCGCCGAGGCGGCCGTGCCGCTGCTGCTCCTGCTGGTGTGGGGCGGGATGAGCGTGGGCGGGCTGCTCGCCCCGCTGGGCGAGCGGCTGTCGCACCGCGGGTACGCCGGCCTGCTGGTGGTCGCGGCGGTGGCGACGGCGGCCGGGGCGTTGCTGCGCCGCCCGGCCGGGTTCCTGCTGCTGGCGGTCGCGTTCGCGGCGTTCCAGCTCGCCACCGTGCTCGCCGACGCGCGGTTGCAGGCGCGGATCACCGGCGGCGCCCGGGCCACGGTCACCTCGCTGGCCGGCATGGCCACCGACCTGACCACCGTCGCCTGCTACGCCGGGTACGGCCTGCTCGCCGGTGCGCTCGGCAACCCGGCCGCGTTCGCGGTGGCCGTGCTGCCGTACCTGGGGGTGGCGTTCTGGTTGCTCACCGGACGGGGGGTGACTCGCTGGAAAAAGGAACAATAGCCGCATTCAGCACTACGGTGAGTGTCGGAAACGACCGACCGCGGGAGACGATTGCGGTGACCCTGGAAGCAGAGCGCACGCTGCGCGACGAGGACCTCAGCGGGCTGGCGGAGCTGGCGGCCCAGCTACGGGTGGACGCGATCCGGTGCAGCACCATGGCCGGCTCCGGCCACCCCACCTCCAGCCTCTCCGCCGCCGACCTGCTCGCCGTGCTGGTCGCCCGGCACCTGCGCTACGACTGGTCCTACCCGGGCAACCCCGGCAACGACCACCTGATCTTCTCCAAGGGCCACGCCTCGCCACTGCTGTACGCGGTGTTCCGGGCCGTCGGGGCGATCAGCGAGCAGGAACTGCTGGAGACGTACCGCCGCGCCGGGTCGCGCCTCCAGGGCCACCCCACCCCGGTCCTGCCCTGGGTGGACGTCGCCACCGGCTCGCTCGGCCAGGGCCTGCCGGTCGGGGTGGGTGTGGCGCTCGCCGCCCAGTACCTCGACCGGTCGACCGCCCACGTCTGGGTGCTCTGCGGCGACAGCGAGACGGCCGAGGGGTCGGTCTGGGAGGCGCTGGACAAGGCCGGCCACTACGGCCTGCGCAACCTCACCGCGATCGTCGACGTCAACCGGTTCGGCCAGCGCGGCCCGACCGAACTGGAGTGGGACCTGGACACCTACCGTCGGCGGGTCGAGGCGTTCGGCTGCCGGGCGATCGTCGTCGACGGCCACGACCTCGGCGCGGTCGACGACGCGTACCGGCAGGCCCGGGACGCCGCCGGCCCGACCGTGGTGCTGGCCCGCACGGTCAAGGGCAAGGGCGTGCCCGAGGTCGAGGACGACCCGTCCTGGCACGGCAAGGCGTTCGACCCCGAGCTGGCCGACCGCGCGGTGCGGGCGCTCGGCGGGCCGACCCGGATCCGGGTCACCGGGCCACGCCCGCCCGCCGCGCCGCGCGCCACCGGGGCCGCGCCGGGACAACCCGACCTGCCCCGTTACGCGCGCGGCGCGAAGGTCGCCACCCGGGACGCGTACGGGGACGCGCTGTGCGCGCTCGGCGCCGCCCGGCCGGACGTGGTCGCGCTCGACGGCGAGGTCGCCGACTCCACCCGGGCCGAGCGCTTCGCCGACGCGTACCCCGACCGGTTCTTCCAGATGTTCATCGCCGAGCAGCAGCTCGTCGCCGCCGCCGTGGGCCTGGCGGTCCGCGGCCGGCGGCCGTTCGCGGCCACGTTCGCCGCGTTCTGGTCCCGCGCCTACGACTTCATCCGGATGGCCGGCGTCTCCCGCGCCGACATCGCCCTGGTCGGCTCGCACGCCGGCGTGGAGATCGGCCCGGACGGGCCCTCCCAGATGGGGCTGGAGGACATCGCCGCGCTGCGCGCGGTCCCCGGCTCCACGGTGCTGTGCCCGTCCGACGCGGTCTCCTGCGCGGCGCTGGTCGCCCAGTTGCCGGACCGGCCGGGCGTCAGCTACCTGCGCACCACCCGCGGCGCGTACCCGGTGCTCTACGAGCACGGCGAGGCGTTCCCGATCGGCGGCAGCCGGGTGGTACGCGACGGCGCCGACGTGGCGCTGCTCGGTACCGGCGTCACCGTGCACGTCTGCCTGGCCGCCGCCGACGAGCTGACCCGGGAGGGGATCGACGCCCGGGTCGTCGACCTCTACTCGATCAAGCCGGTCGACCGGGAGCGCCTGATCGAGACCGCTCGGGACACCGGCGGCCGGCTCGTGGTGGTCGAGGACCACTACCCCGAGGGCGGGCTCGGCTCGGCCGTGCTGGAGGCGTTGGCGGACCGGGCCGACCCGGTGCGCGTCCAGCACCTCGCGGTACGCGTACTGCCCGGCTCCGGCACCCCGACCCAGCAGCTCGACCGCGCCGGCATCGGCGTGCACGCCGTCGTCGCCGCCGCCCGCGCCCTCGCCTGAGGCGCAAGGAGGGGCCCCCTGTTAACGCATTCTGCATAACAGGGGGCCCCGCTTAACACGCGTGGGCCGGCGCGCCGGCATCGTCACCCGGGCAGCGCGTCGACGTAGACCCACCGGCCGTCCTCCCGGACGAAGCGGCTGCGCTCGGTCAGCACGCCGGGTCGGCCACCCTCCCGGTAGTGGGCCCGGAACCGCACCGTGCCGGTGCTGTCGAACAGGCCGCCCTGCCCCGTCTCCACCACCTCCAGCCGGGTCCACCGGGTGCCCGGGTCCAGCTCCAGCCGATCGGGCCGGGTGCCGGAGTGCCAACTGTGCCGCAGGTAGTCGGCGTCGCCGAGCGCGAACGCGCTGAACCGGGACCGCATCAACGCCTCGGCGGTGGCCGCCGTCGCGACACCCCGGTGTACCGGGGCGCAGCAGTCCTCGTACGGCCGGCCCGACCCGCACGGGCAGGCGGTGTTCCGTTTCGCCATTCTCCGATTCTCACCCGCCGCCGACAGGTGCAAGCAGGGGGCCCCGCTTAACGCCGGCATGTCAAGCGGGGCGCCCTCCTCTACCGGATGCGTTAACCGGGGGCCCCTCCTTACCCGCCGACCGGCGCCCGGAGGGGGCAGCGGGGGCTGGAGCGGCGCACTAGTGTCCGAGGCACCATGAGTGGCAGTCCGACCCGGCGCGACCTCGACCCGGAGCAGGTCGGTCACTACCTGGCCGCCTCGCTCGGGCCGGCCGGCGAGGTCGCGGCCTGCGGTCCGCTGACCGGCGGCGGGTTCGCCGCGGTCTGGTGGGTACGCCTCACCGACGGGCGTGAGGTGGTGCTCAAGGTCGGCCCACCGCCGGGCGTGCCACTGCTGCGCTACGAGCGCGACATGATCGGGGCGGAGGCGCGTTACCTGCGGCTGGTGGCCGACCGCGCGCCGGCAGTGCCGGTGCCGCCGCTGCTGCACCACGGACGCCATCCCGAGCTGGGCGACTGGCTGCTCACGGCGCGCCTGCCCGGCCGTACCCTGTGGGACCTGACCCGGGCCGGCGCGGACGTCGCCCCGCTGCGGGCGGAGTTCGGCCGCGCGCTGGCCGCCCTGCACGCCGTGCCCGACGGACGGCACGGCGACGGCGGACGGCACGGCGACGGCGGACGGCACGGCGACGGCGAACGGTACGGCGACGACGGACGGTACGGCTATGACGGCGGGCGGGCCGCCGCTTCCACCTGGCGGGGCGCGTACCTCGCGATGGTGGACGACCTGCTCGCCGACGCGGCGGACTGGGCGGTGCCGCTGCCCACGTCCCGGATCCGGGCGTCGGTCGCCCGGCACGCGGCAGTCCTCGACGCGGTCCGCCGTCCGGCGTTGCTGCACGTGGACGGCTGGGCGGGCAACGTGCTGGCGGTCGAGGGCCCGGACGGCACGCCCCGACTCAGCGGCCTGGTCGACGGCGAACGGTACCTGTGGGGCGATCCGCTGCTGGACCTGGTCTCGCCGCTGCTGTTCCGCCGCGCCGAGGACGAGCCGGACGATCCGCTGGTGCGGGCGTACCGGGCGGTGGCGCCGTTCCCGTTCGACGCGGCGGTGCGGCGGCGGCTCGGCCTCTACCGGCTGCACCTCTATCTGCTGATGACCGTGGAGATGCCCAGCCGTGGCATCACCGCGGCGTCGGACCCGGGCCGGGTGGCACGGCTGGCCGAGCTGCTCGACGCCGAGCTGGCCGACCTGTCCGGGCCGCTCGGTTGACCGGCGGCCGGCAAGGCCCGGCCTCGTCCGCCGCCGGCCGGCGGGGCGTGGGAGCGGCCACCCGCCGGGCGACCACTCACGGGACCGTGTCGACATGGACCTCGACGTCGTAGAGCAAACGTAGGTGGCGGCGGCCGTTGGTGACGCCGACGAAGACCGGCTCGCCGGCGGGGGTACGGCCCTGACGCCACACCTGCTGTCGGGCCGCCTCCCGCGACTCGTGATGGGCCTTGCCCTGGCGGTGCAGGAGCAGCACGCGGCGGGCGGTGGTCGGGTCGGTGTCGAGCTGGACGCGCAGCAGAGGCATGGCGGACCTCCTCATTCGGTGTTCAGCCAATTTACCGTCGTTAAGTTGGCTGTCCACTGTTTATGATGGCGTCGTGACCGCCACCCAGCCGCCGGTGTGGCTCCGGACGGAGCCGAACCGGGCGCGCCGCCGACCGCCGCTGACCCGGGAGCACATCGTGGACGCGGCGGTCTCCCTCCTGGACCGGCACGACGTCGACGGGCTGACGATGCGCCGCCTCGCCGAGCGCCTCGACGTGACACCCACGGCGCTCTACTGGCACGTGCGGACCCGGGACGACGTCCTGGACCTGGCCGTCGACCGGATCTTCGGCGAGGTGCCGATCCCGCCGGTGAGCGACGACTGGCGGGAGGACGTCCGGGCTCTCGTCCGCGCGTGGCGCGCCGCGATGCTCGACCACCCCTGGGCGTCGGGGCTGGTCGGCCGGCCGATGCTCGGCCCCAACGTGCTGGCCCGCACCGAGTTTCTCCAGGCCACGCTGGTGCGCGGCGGTTGCCACGGCCGTCAGCTCGCGGTGGTCACCCGGATGCTGGCCAACTACGTCATCGGCGCGTCGCTGACCGAGGCCACCTGGCGACGGGCCGCGCACCCCGACGCGCGGGCCGCCGCCCGCGCCCACGTGGCGGCGAGCGCCGCCGCCTATCCGACGCTGACCGCCTCCGGTCACCTCGACGACGGCCGGTGGAGCGACGACCTGCTGTTCGAGGAGGGCCTCACCGGCCTGCTCCGGGCCGCGGCCGGGCCCGGTACGCCGCCCGGACCGTGATGGGCACCGCCGGTCAGAGCCAGCCGGAGCGGCGGAACAACCGGTGCAGTGTCACCGCCAGCGTCGCCATGAGCAGCAGCGCGCCACCGTAGCCGTACCTCCAGTGCAGCTCCGGCATGTGCGCGAAGTTCATCCCGTACACGCCGGCCACCGCGGTCTGCGAGGCGGCGATCGCCGCCCACGACGCGATTTTGCGCATGTCGTCGTTCTGTTCCACCGCGAGCTGCGCCAGCCGGGACTGGACCAGCGAGGTGAGCAACTCGTCGTAGGCGCCGATCCGTTCGACCACCCGGGCCAGGTCGTCGGCCACCGCGGCGAACCGGGACCGCAGTGCGGTCGGCGGGCCGGCGTCGGACGGGTCCAGCAGCGCGCGCAGCGGGGCGCCCAACGGCAGCACCGCCCGCTTGAACTCGACCACCTCCCGTTTGAGCTGGTAGAGGTGCTGGATGTCGGCGCCGTGCTCGCGGGCGAAGACGCTCTCCTCGACCCGTTCCAGATCGCGTTCCAGGTGCTCGGCGACCTCCCCGTACAGCTCGACCATCCGGGCGCAGACCGCGTACGCCACCGCCCAGGGTCCCTGGGCCAGCACGTCGGGGCGGCGCTGCACCGCCTCGCGCACCGGGGCGAGCGCGCCGGTGGCGCCGTGCCGGACGGTCAGCGCGAAGCGGTCGCCGAGGAACACCAGCACGTCCCCGGTGTCGACCACCTCCGAGGTGGCGGTGAGTTCGCCGTGCTCGACGTACCCGGCGCTGCGCAGCACCACCAGCGTCACGTCACCGAGGCGCCGCACGGTGGGCCGGTGCCCGTCGGCGAGCGCCTGCTCCACCGCCGCCTCGTCGAGACCGAACGTCCGGCCGACCGCGGCCATCACCGCCGCGCCCGGCTCGTGCAACCCGAGCCAGACGAACGCGCGGCGGCCGTGGCGGGCCCGGGCGTACGCGTCGACGTAGTGCGGCCGGCCCGGTTCCCGCCGCCCGGCGACGTAGACCGCGCAGTCGACCACCGCGTCCGGGTTGGTCCGGCGTGGACGCTTCCCGGCCACCGGACGGTCGTGTCCGAGCAGGCGCCCGACGACGCCGGGCAGCCGTTCCCGCCATTGGATCCGGTCCACCGCGCACCTCCGCCCGCCGGGAAACCGACGGCCTACCGTACGGCCCGGCGGTGCGGCGGTGAGCCCCGGGCCGGGTCAACCGGCGGCGGTGGCGAAGACCACGATGTTGTCGGGGTAGCTGCCGGTGCGCGGGTCGAACCGACCACCGCAGGTGATCAGCCGTAGCCGGGCCGCCGCGCCGCCGCCGTACACCCGCTCGGTGGGGAAACGCGCCTTGGGGTACGCGCCGACACCGTCCACGGTGAACGCCGCGGTCCGGCCGTCGGCCCGGACCACCCGGACGGTGTCGCCGGGACGCAGCCGGCCGAGGTCGAAGAAGACCGCCGGCCCGCGGGTGGAGTCGACGTGCCCGACCAGCACCGCGTTGCCGGCCTGGCCGGGCGCCGGACCCGGCCGGTACCAGCCGGCGACCTCCGGGTGCTCCAGCGGCGGCACCTCCAGCGCGCCGCCGTCGTCGGTGGCCACCGCGACGATCTCGGCGTCGACGCCGATGCGGGGGATGACCACCCGCAGCGGCGCCGCGCGGGGGAGTGCCGGACCGGCGGAGCCGGGGCGCTCGGTGGCCGGCGCGGCGGACGCGCCCGGTTGGGGCGGCGACGCCGAGGTGCTGCCGAGACCGGCCGAGAGCAGCCCGGCACCGGTGGCCCCGGCCAGGGTGACGGCGGTGACGACGGCGGCGGTGCGGGCCCGCGACGGCCCACCCGCCCGACGCTCTGCTGGGGACAGGGTCCTACCTCCGTCCGGCGAGGACGCGGGGCCCGCGCCGGACGGACCGGCGCGGGCGACCCACTCGACGAACTGTCAGGCGGTGACGCCGGCCCGGCGCCGGCGACGGACCAGGACGTACGCCCCGCCGGCGAGCGCGCCGGCGGCCAGCGCGCCGCCCGCCACCAGCACTCCGGTGTCGCCGTCCCGGCCACCGGCGCCGGCCTGCGCGCCGCCGATCGGGGTGACGGTGAACGTGGCGCTGCCGCCGTCGCTGCCGTCGCCGCAGGTCGTGGCCACCGTGTACGTGCCGAGCGTGAACCCGGCGGTGAACAGTTCCGCGCTCAGCCCGCCGCCCGCCGCGGCCGTGGTGGACCTGACGTTCTGATCCCGGTCCGGCCCGGTGACCCGGAAGATCGCGTCACCGGCCTTCGGGTTGCACGTCGAGGTGAGCACTACCGTGCCGCCGACCGGGGTGGTGGCGGGAGAGACTCTGGTGTCCGCCAGCGCGGCGGCCGGGAGCAGCAGTGCGCCGAGACCCACGCCGACCGCCGCCGATCCGAGAATTGACTGTGCCTTCATCCGCGTCTTCCCTCACTTTTCGTCCGCTGTCTGCGTGGGACGTCGTTCGGGTGGCCAACTCCGTGACGAGCACCGGTGTGGCCAACACTAGGAGGGTTGCGGCGGTCACTGGGGGTAATTGAGAAATCTTCGTTGCCGTCCGGTGTCCCCCCTCCCGCCACCGGACGGCGGACATGCCGGCACAGGCGGCGCCGCGGCGGACAAAACGCCGCGCCGCGCGAGGTGAGCGCCGCCGCGCGCCCGGCACGGCTCAGCCGGCCGGCCGGACCAGCCCGACGTCGTACGCGAGAACCACCGCCTGGATCCGGTCCCGCAGGCCCAGCTTGGTGAGGATCGCGGAGACATGGGTCTTCACGGTCGCGGTGCTCACATGCAGCCGCTCGGCGATCTCGGCGTTGGACAGCGCACGGGCGGTCAGCGTGAGCACCTCCACCTCGCGGGCGGTCAACGCGGCGAGGGCCCGTTCGGCGGTGGGCGCCGGACCGGGCAGCCGGTCGGCGAACCGGTCCAGCAGCCGCCGGGTCACCGTCGGCGCCAGCAACGCCTCGCCCCGGGCCACCACCCGTACCGCCTCGGCCAGGTCCGCCGGGCGGGTGTCCTTGAGCAGGAAGGCGCTCGCCCCGGCGCGCAGCGCGGCGTAGACGTGCTCGTCGACGTCGAACGTGGTGAGCATGACGATCCGGGCCGGGCTGCCGGCGGCCACCAGCTCCCGGGTGGCCGCGATGCCGTCCCGCCGGGGCATCCGCACGTCCATCAGCACCACGTCGGGGCGGGTCCGGGTGGCCACCGCCACCGCCTCCACGCCGTCCGCGGCCTCGCCGACCACGGTCAGGTCGGCTCGCGCGTCGAGCACCGTACGCAGCCCGGCGCGGATCAGCTCCTGGTCGTCCACGACCACCACGCGCACGGTCACCGGATCTCCTTCGTTCGCGACTGCGGGGCTCGCAACCCCGGCTCGCTCCTCGCGCTCACCGGATCTCCTTCGTTCGCGACCGCGGGGCTCGCAACCCCGGCTCGCTCCTCGCGCTCACCGGGCCGCGCCGACCGGCAGTCGCGCGTGCACCCGGAAACCGCCGGTCGGCAGCGGGCCGGCGTCGAGGGTGCCGCCGAGCAGCCGGGCCCGTTCCCGCATGCCGACGATGCCGCGCCCACCCGTCGTCCCGGGCCGGCGGGCCGGCGTCGAGCCGTCGTTGACCACCTCGAGCCGCAGCACCCCGTCGTCGTACCGGACGTCGACGTCGGCCCGGGTGGCGTGCCCGTGCCGCAGCGCGTTGGTCAGCGACTCCTGCACGATCCGGTACGCCGAGAGCTGCACCCCGCCGGGCAGCTTCCCGCAGTCGCCCTCCCGGCGCAGCGTCACCGGCAACCCCACCGCCCGCACGGCCTCGACCAGCGCGTCGAGTTGGGCCAGCCCGGGCTGCGGCCCGTTCGGGTCGGTCCCGTCGTCGGCGGTCAACGCGTGCAGCATGGCGCGCAGCTCGGTGAGCGCGGACCGGGCCGCCGTGTGGATGGACCCGAGCGCGGCGCGCGCCTGTGCCGGCTGCTCGTCGAAGACGTCCTCGGCGGCGACGGCCTGCACGGCGATCACCGCCACGTGATGGGCGACCACGTCGTGCAGCTCGCGGGAGATCCGCTCCCGCTCCCGTGCGCGGACCTGCCGCTCCCACTCGCAGCGCCGCTGTTCCCGGGCGCGCAGCAACTCGCCGACCGACCAGCTCAGGCCGAGCGCGGTCACCGCGAGCAGCAGATCCCGCCAGTCACCGGTGACCAGCTTCCACGGCGTGCACGCCAGCAGCAGGCCGAGCGCGACAAGCGAGAAGCGGGGCGGCCGCAGCCGGGCCACGTAGGACAGCGGCGCGGCCACCAGCCCGAGCCAGCCCAGTGCCGGGCAGAGCGCCTCCAGGCCCACGCCGGCCGCCGCGGCCATCGCGAGCGCGTACCCGGGTCGGTAGCGGATCCACAGCAGACAGCTGGCCTGCCACGCGGCGAGGCCGACCGCGACGGCGGTGCCGCCCGGCGTGGTCGGGCGGGTGCCCGACGTCAGCAGCACGAGCAGCGACACGCCGAGCACGACGGCGGCGATGCCGCCGTCGATCAGCAGCAGCACGGACCGGGACCGGGACGGGCACCTCATGCCCCGGATGCTAGGCCGTCGGCCCACCGCCGTTCATCGGCCGGGAGACGGAGATGCGGCGGGGCGCTGGGTCCCGGGACGGAGGCGGGAACCGCTCCCCGGCGTGATCCGCGCGGTGCCCGTCCGGACCTAGCGTTGCCGGCAGTAGATCCGACCGGGAGGTACGCACCGATGGAGACCACGATCCCGAACGCCGGCGTCCGTCCGGCCCGTCGCCGTGACCGGCTGCTCACCGTGCTCGCCGCCACCGTCGCCACGCTGCTGGGCTGGGTCGTCGCGGTGCCGCTGGCCGGGGTGGTGCTGGTGGCGCGCAGCGGCGACGGCGAGCAGCGCGTCACGCCGCTCGCCGTCGCGGTCAGCACGCTGCTCGCCGGCCTGGCCGGTTGGGCGTTGCTGGCCCTGCTGGAGCGCGTCACCGGGCGGGCCCGGACCGTCTGGACCGCGGTCGCGGTGCTGGTGTTGCTGCTGTCCCTGGTCGGTCCGCTGGGCGGGGGAGCGGGTGGGCCGGCGACGGTGACCCTGGTGGTGCTGCACCTGGTGGCCGGCGCCGTGCTGGTGCCCGGGCTGCGGCGGACCGCCGCCGGCTGAGCCGTCGGGTCGGGGTCGCCGGCACGGGGGTGGGCGACCCCGACCCGATTATAAATCCAGGATCCTAGGATGCCTTACGGGTTGTGACGTCGGCGACCGTGTCGCGGTAGAGGACAAGGCAAGTGCGAACGGAAAGTTTCCGACCCCGATGTCGAGAACCGGCGGCCGGCTCCGTCCCCGGAGTGAACGCGGCCAGAATGGGCCGTACCCGCACCGAGGAGACCCATCATGGCGAAGTACCTGCTGCTGAAGCACTACCGTGGCGGCCCGACCCCGGTCACCGACATGCCGCTGCTGGACCGGTGGACGCCCGAGGAGGTGACCGCGCACGTGCAGTACATGAAGGACTTCGCGGCCCGTCTCGAGGAGACGGGCGAGTTCGTCGACTCGCAGGCGCTCGCCCCGGAGGGCACGTTCGTGCGCTACGACGGCGAGGGTCGCCCGCCGGTCACCGACGGTCCGTTCGCCGAGACGAAGGACCTCATCGCCGGCTGGATGGTGATCGACGTGGACAGCCACGAACGCGCCCTCGACCTGGCCGCGGAGTTGTCCGCCGCGCCGGGGCAGGGCGGCAAGCCGATCCGCGAGTGGCTGGAGCTGCGCCCGTTCCTGACCGCGCCGCCCACCATCACGGAGTGACCCGACCGATGGACGCGGTGCTGCTGCGCAGCCTCATCCCGGGCGTCCTCGGCGTCCTCGTCCGCCGCGGAGCCGACTTCGCGACGGCCGAGGACGCCGTGCAGGACGCCCTGGTCGAAGCGCTCCGCGTCTGGCCGGCGGACCCGCCGCGCGAGCCGAAGGCATGGCTGGTCACCGTGGCCTGGCGCCGGTTCCTCGACACGGCCCGCGCCGACGCCGCCCGGCGTCGGCGCGAGGACGCCGTCGACGAGGAGCCGGCGCCCGGGCCGGTGCCAGGGGTCGACGACACGCTCCGGCTCTACTTCCTCTGCGCGCATCCGTCGCTGACCCCGTCGTCCGCGGTGGCGCTCACCCTGCGCGCGGTCGGCGGGCTCACCACCCGGCAGATCGCCCGGGCCTACCTGGTGCCGGAGGCGACCATGGCGCAGCGGATCAGCCGCGCGAAGCGCACCGTGTCGGGCGTCCGGTTCGACCAGCCCGGTGAGGTCGCCACCGTGCTGCGCGTGCTCTACCTGGTGTTCAACGAGGGCTACTCCGGCGACGTCGACCTGGCGGCCGAGGCGGTCCGACTCACCCGACAACTCGCCGCCGCCATCGACCATCCCGAGGTGGCCGGGCTGCTCGCCCTCATGCTGCTGCACCACGCCCGCCGGGCCAGCCGGACCGCGCCCGACGGCGGTCTGGTGCCGCTGGCCGCGCAGGACCGCCGCCGCTGGGACACCGGCCTGATCGCCGAGGGGGTGCGGATCCTCCAGGCGGCGTTGGCCCGCGACCGGCTGGGTGAGTTCCAGGCCCAGGCCGCCGTCGCGGCGCTGCACGCCGACGCGCCCACCGCGGCGGAGACCGACTGGGTGCAGATCGTGGAATGGTACGACGAGCTGGTGCGCCTGACCGACAGCCCGGTGGTACGGCTCAACCGCGCGGTCGCCGTCGGCGAGGCGGACGGTCCGCGGGCCGGGCTGGCCGCGCTCGCGGCGCTGGACGAGACGCTGCCCCGGTACACGGCGGTGGCCGCGTACCTGCACGAACGCGACGGTGACCGGTCGACGGCGGCAACACTTTACGCCGAGGCCGCTCGTCGGGCGACCAATCTGGCCGAGCGTGACCACCTGATCCGCCAGGCCGCCCGCCTCAACACTCGGTGACCCGGCCGTTCCGGGGTGGACGTCGGCCGGTTCTCGGGGGTGCGCTCCGCAGGGGTCGGCGGGTCGGCCGCACGCTAGCCTGCGGGCATGGATCTGGGGCTGGACGGCGAGCGGGTGGCCGCGTCCCTCGCGCACCGACTCGACGGGCTGACCTTCGTGGATCTGACCACCGACCAGGTGACCGCCCGGCTGGTCGACGCCGTGGCGGAGTGGGCGACCGGCGAGGGTTGGCGGGTCTACCGCCGGGCGGCGAGCGTGGTGCCGTTGCCGCCGCCGCTGTCCGGGCGGCAGTCGGTGCTCGACGTCGCCTGCGCCCGGCCGGACCGTCCGCCGGTCGTCGTCGAGGTCGACCACACCGACCGTCGACGGACCGTGGAGAAGCTGCTGGCCGAGGCCGAGGCCGGGCGGGTCCCGATCTGGTTGCGCTGGGGCGTACCCGGGTTCACCGCGCCGCCCGCGCCGATCCGGATGGTGACGGTCGAGGTGTCCCGCCGCAACGGTCCGGCCGGCCAGGGGCGGCTGTACTCGCGGCGACCGGCGGTGGAGCGGCCGGCGCCGCCGCACTCGGTCCCGGCGGGCGGTCCCGGCGACCCGGTCGCGCTGCCGATCCCCACCCTCGACGAGGCCGACTGAGCTGAGCGGGGACGCGGCCGGCCCGGCAGTGCCCCGCGCCGGCCGCGAAACGCCCGCCGGCGACCGTTTCGCGGCCGGCGGCGGCCGAGGGAATGTCGGCGGCCCACCGGTGCCGCCGGGCCGTCGGCGCGCTCCGGCCACCGGTGCCGTCCGGCCGTGGACGTGTCATGCCGCCATTGTTGTTGTCGGCGTCGTCCCGGGATCGGCGCGAGGCGCCGGCGGGGTGGGTGACTCCGGCAGGCCGAGGGCCTCGTCGACCCGGCCGAGGACCGGGTCGTCGGTGCCGACCGCGCGCAGCAGGTCGATGGCGGTGGCCCGGATCTGTCCGAGATCATGATGAGGGGCAGGGGCGGCTGGGACTCGAACAACTGCGCGGCGATCCGGACCGCCTCCAGGGCGGCGGCGTCGGCCCGTTCGGCGCACTCGGTCGCCTCCTCGTCGCCGGTCAGGCTGTGCACCATGGCCTCGCCGGCGGCGCGGAGCGCGTCGGCGAGTTCGTTGATCGCCAGGGCCAGTTCGGGTGGGGTGGCGGTGTGCAGCCGGGTCAGGTGCACCCCGGCGCGGGCCAGCACCCGGATGTTGCGCGCGGCGTAGTCGAGTTGCCGGGTGGTGGCCTCGACCTCCCGGACCTGGCCGATGTGCCGGCGGCGGCGGACCCGTAGCCGCAACGTCTCACCGGTGGCCGCCACCGCCTCGCGCAGCCGATCCACGCAGTCGTCCACCTGGCGGGCCCGCTCCAGGGTCGCCCGGGCGGCGTCCTCGTCGCACCGGCGCAGCGCGTCGTTGATCCGGTCGAGCAGGTCGGCCAGGTCGGCGAAGGTCTGCCGGGCCTCGGCCACCAGCGGCGCGAGCGGGTCCCGGGCGACGATCAACTGGCTGGCCGCGATCGCCACCGCGCCGCCGATCAGCGCGTCGACGAACCGGAACGGCATCAGGCTGCCCTTCGGCGCGGCCACCACGACCAGGTACAACGCCGAGACGGCGGCCTGCACGGTCAGCGTGGTGCTCGCGCCGAGCACCACCATCAGTCCGAGGGTGCAGCCCAGGACCAGGAACACGGTGGTGGTGGTCGGGCCGAGGGCCTGCACGACGACGTCGGCCACCAGGATGCCGGCGGCCACCCCGAGGAGGATCTCGACGGTCTGCCGCAGTCGCTTGCCCCGGGTCTCGCCGAGCACCACCAGCGCGGCGGACGGGGCGAAGAACGGATCGGGGTGGCCGATCACCCGGGAGGCGAGGACCCAGGCGACGGTGGCGGCCACGGTCGCCTCGACCACCGACACCCAGTCCCGGCGTACCCGCCCGGCGGCGGCCCGCACCCAGTTCGGCATGTCCGTACCTCACCTCGGTCGCACCGGTCGGATTCACCGGGCCGGCCCGGTCGTCGCCCGCAGGTACCCCGACCGGCCCGCGTCCTAACGAGAGCACGCCCACGTGTGAGGTGGGGCCCCGTCTCTACCGGAGGCGTTAACAGGGGGCCCGGCCTTAAACCGCTCGGCGGTGCGGCTGCTGCCGGCGGTGGTGGTGATCGCCGCGACGTGGCGGGTGTTCGACCGGGCGACGGTGGCCGCCGCGTACGCCGAGCCGGCCCCGGCGGCGCCCGGGCCGGCGGTCAGCGCAGCGGGGGGACCGGCAGCGTGAGGTTCTGCGCGGCGGCCTCGTGCGCCAGCTCGATCAGTTCGACCACGGCGACCGCGTCGGCCGGGTCGACGGGCATCGGTGTGCCGTCGCGTAGCGCGGTCGCCACCTGGGCGTAGAAGTCCGGGTAGCGACCCGGTTCGGTGGGTACGGCCCGCAGGTCGTCGTCGGCGCCGAGCCGCCCGTACCGTTGCGGGTCGACCTCGCCCCAGCCGGGCTCGTCGGGGCGCCGGCCGGCGCGCAGCGCCGCCTCCTGCGGGTCCAGGCCCCAGCTCGTGTAGGCGGCCCGGTCGCCGAGGACCCGGAAGCGGGGGCCGGGCTGCGCGGTGACCGCGCCCGTCCAGAGGTGCGAGCGTACGCCGCCGGTGTGGGTGAGCGCGACGAACGCGTCGTCGTCCACCTCGGCGCCGGGCCGCCGCCGGTCCACCTCGGCGTAGACGTGTTCCACCGGCCCGAACAGGTGGACCGCCTGGTCGATGAGGTGGGCGCCGAGGTCGAACAGCGCGCCGCCGGCGTCGTCGGGCGTGCCGCTCTCCCGCCAGCCCGGCTTGATCGTCGGCCGCCACCGTTCGAACCGTGACTCGAACCGGGTGACCCGGCCCAGTTCGCCGGCCTCGACGAGCCGGCACACGGTGCGGTAGTCGCCGTCCCAGCGTCGGTTCTGGAACACGGTGAGCGGCACGCCGGCGGCGTCGGCGTCGGCCAGCAGCGCCCGGGCCTGCGCGCCGGTCGGGGCGAGCGGCTTGTCCACCACGACCGGTAGCCCGGCGGCCACCGCGGCCCGGGCCAGTGGCACGTGCTGCCGGTTCGGCGCGGCCACCACCACCAGGTCGAGCTGGTCGGCGGCCCGCCACAGGTGGTCCGCGTCGTCGACGACCCGGGCGTCGGGGTGGTCGGCCTGGGCCTGCGCGCGGCGCTGCGGGTCGCGGGTCACCACCGCGTCCAGCCGCAGGCCGGGAGTGGCGGCGATGAGCGGGGCGTGGAAGACCCGCCCGGCCGTGCCGTACCCGAGCAGTCCCACCCGCAGCGTCATGCCGCCGAATCTACGCGGCGCGGCGGCGCCGGGCGGCGGGGTCCCCGGCGGCGCTGCCCGCCGGTGTGACAGCGTGGGCGGATGCCCGCATCCTCCCCGGTCGACGTCGACCTCGCGCTGGTCGGCGGCGGCGGCGCCGCGTCGCTGGTCCTGGCCGCCCTGGACCGGCACGGGGTGACCGGCGTGCGGGTCGCGGTGGTCGACCCGGTCCGCAAGCGGGGCCAGGACCGCACCTGGGCGTTCTGGGGCTCGCCGGGCGGTGACCTGGAGCCGCTGTTGAGCGCGAGCTGGTCGCGGGTGGAGGTGGTCACCGCGGCGGGCCGCCGCGTCCTGCCGCTGGCACCGCTGCGGTACGCCATGGTCCGCTCCGCCCCGGTCTACGACCGGGCTGCCGAGGCGGAGCGGAGGCTGGACGCGGTCCGGATCGCCGCGCCGGCGGGGGAGCTGCGTGACGACGGGGAGCGGGTCACCGTGTGCGACCCGGCGGGGCGGGCGTTGGTGCGCGCCGGTTGGGTGTTGGACTCCCGGCCGCGCCCGCCGTCGCGGCCGGGGCGGACGAGCTGGTTGCAGCACTTCCGGGGCTGGTGGTTGGCGGCGGAGCGGCCGACGTTCGACCCGGGTCGGGCGGTGCTGATGGACTTCCGCACGCCGCAGCCGGCCCGCGGGGTGTCGTTCGGGTACGTGTTGCCGGTCGACGACCGGTTCGCGCTTGTCGAGTACACCGAGTTCGGGCCGGCGGTGCTCGACGACGCCGGCTACGACGCGGCGCTGCGCGGCTACGCCGGGCTGCTCGGGCTGGATCTGGGCGCGTTGCGGGTGCGGGAGGTGGAGAACGGGGTGATTCCGATGACGGACGGCCCGTTCGTGGTCCGGCCGAGCCGCCGGGTGGTGCGGTTGGGCACCGCCGGCGGCGCGACGCGCCCGTCCACCGGGTTCACGTTCTCCGCGATGCTGCGCCAGGCCGACCAGGTGGCCCGGGCGGTGGCGGCGGGCCGGCCGCCGGTGCCTCGGCCGGCGTACCCGGGGCGGCACCGGTGGATGGACGCGGTGGCGTTACGCGCGCTGGACCGGGGGCACGTGGCCGGGGTGGAGTTCTTCGACCGGCTGTTCGACCGCAACCCGGCGGAGCGGGTGCTGCGGTTCCTCGACGGCGTGACCACGCCGGCCGAGGATCTGGCGGTGATGCGGTCCAGCCCGCTGCTGCCGATGACCGGCGCGGTGCTCGGCGACGCCGCCGGGCGGCTACGCGCCCGGCTGCGCCCCGCTCAGGGTCTCGGTGACCCGGTCGCGCACCAGCGTCCGTAGCCGCTCCATCGGGTCGCCGTCGCCGGCGCCGAGCCGGTTGCGGACCGCCGCCACGGTCAACCCCAGTTCCGGGTACGCGAACGCGAGGCTGCCGCCGCTGCCGGCGGTGCCGAACGAGCCGTCGTCGTCGACCGCGTAGCCGAGCCCGAACGTGCTCTCCTGCCCGAACACCCACTCCTGGGCGCGGACGGCCGGCGCGGACACCGCGCGTAGCCGTTCGGGGGAGATCAGCCGGACGCCGTCGACGGGGCCGAGCAGCGCCGCGTACATCCGGGCGACCGCGCGGGCGCTCATGGTGCCGACCGAGGGCACGTCGGCGCGCAGCACGTCGGGGTCGCTGCCGGTCGTGGTGTCCGGGCGGACCGCGGGCGGGGCCACCGCGTCGAAGTGCGGCAGGTGCGCGCCGGCCCAGGTCATCAGCGCGGACAGGCCGGCGTCCTCCAGCCGGGCCAGCCGGGGCAGTTCCGCGTCCGGTACGCCGAGGAACAGTTCCCGGGTCACGCCGAGCGGCCCGGCCACCTCCTCGGCGAGCACCTGGGAGACCGGTCTGCCGGTGACCCGGCGGACCACCTCGCCGAGCAGCCAGCCCCACGTCCACGCGTGGTACGCCAGCCGCTCGCCGGGGGCCCACAGGGGTGTCGCGTCGGCGAGCAGGTCGCACATCCGGGACCAGTCGGTGAAGTCGGCGGGGGTGACGTCGGCTGGCAGCGCGGGCAGGCCGGCGGTGTGGGTGAGCACGTGCCGCAGCGTGATGCCGTCCTTGCCGTGCCGGGCGAACTCGGGCCACACCCGGGCCAGCGGCAGGTCCTCGTCGAGCCGGCCCTGTTCGGCCAGCACGTGCACCACGGTGGCGGTGAGGCCCTTGCCGGTGGAGACCGCGTGCACCGGCGTGTCGGCGGTCATCGGCCGGCCGGTGGCGGTGTCGGCGAGGCCGGCCTGCTCCTCGACGATCGGCGCGCCGTCGAGGTACGCGGCCACCTGCACGCCGGCCTCCCGCCCGGAGGTCACGAGGTTGTCGAGCGCGGTGCGCACCTCGGCCCGCAGGCCGTCCCAGCGACTGTCCACGATCAGCGAGCCTGCCAGAGCGTCGCGTCGCCGTCGTGCGGTTTTTCGTCGTCGGTGAGCAGCCGGGCGCGCAGCGCGGCGATGGTCTCCTCGCCCACCCCGAGCCGCCCGGTGACGTAGCCGTGGACCGAGCCGTGCGCCGTGGCCAGTTCGGCCAGCACCAGCCGGATGAGCGCCTCGGGCGCCCGCCCGTACGCGGGCCAGCGTGGCGTCGCGCCGCCGTTGCGGTCGCGCCACTCGGCGACCAGCCGCCCGGTGGCGTGTTCGGTGCGCGCGAAGTCCGCCGCGATCTGGTCGGTGTCCACGCCGAGCAGGGCGAGCACCAGCGCGGCCAGCAGCCCGGTGCGGTCCTTGCCGGACGCGCAGTGGAACACCAACGGGTGCGCGTCGTGCGCGATCACCTCCACCGCCCGGCGCAGCTCGACCACGCCGTCCTCGGCCACCTCGGCGTACCGGTCGGCCAGGTAGCGCCACGGGTCCACGTCGGGGTCGATGTCGGCCTGGACGTAGGTGCGGTGCTCGATGCTCAGGTTGTGCCAGGTGACGCCGAGGCTCTCCGGTGCCCGGCCGCGGTCGGCGATCTCCCACGGGTAGCGCAGGTCGATCACGGTGCGGACGCCGAGCGCCGCGAACCGGGCCAGGTCGTCGCCGGCGAGTTTGGCCAGGGAGTCGGAGCGGTAGAGCCGGCCGCGGGCCACGGTGCGACCGTCGTCGGTACGCCAGCCGCCGAGGTCTCGGAAGTTGCACAGGGTGCTGAACTCCAGGGGTGCGGTCATGGCTCCGCACGCTAGTCGGGCGACGCGCCGCGGGCGGGCCCCGCCGGAGCGCTGGGCGCGCGGGGCGGTCGGGCGGTCGGGTCGGGCGGCGTACCGGGTAGGTTGCCGGCATGGTGGAGGCGGAGAGCGGCCGGGTCGCGGAGATCTGGACCGACGGCGCGTGCAGCGGCAACCCCGGTCCGGGCGGCTGGGGCGCGCTGCTGCGCTGGGGCGGGCACGAGCGGGAGTTGTGCGGCGGCGAGGCCACGGCGACGACCAACAACCGGATGGAGCTGACCGCCGCGATCCGGGCGTTGGAGAGCCTGACCCGGCCGGTCACGGTGCGGCTGCACACCGACAGCACCTATGTGCGTAACGGCATCACCGGCTGGGTGGACGGGTGGAAGCGCAACGGTTGGCGTACCGCCGCGAAACAGCCGGTGAAGAACGCCGACCTGTGGCAGCGGCTGGAGGCCGCCTGCGTGCGCCACGACGTCACCTGGCTGTGGGTGAAGGGCCACAACGGGCACCCGGAGAACGAACGCGCCGACGCGCTTGCCAACCGGGGGATGACCGAGGCGCGGGCGGCCGGCGCACCGGCCGCCCCGCGTGCGGCTCAGCGCAGCGGCCGGCCCTCCTCGATCTCTTCCGGCTCGTCGGCCGGGTCGCCGGTGCCGGAGACCGCGTCGACGTCGTAGCCGGCGCGGCTCGTGTCCTGCGCCGAGCGGCGGTCCTCGGCGGGCAGGTCGGCGAAGTCGTCGCCGGTGTCGTTGGTGGTGTGCAGGGATTCGCCCGGCGGGCGTAGGGACGCCTCGTAGGCGGTGGCGCCGTCGGGTTCGTCGCCGGCGGCGCGGCCGAAGGACTCTTCACTGGTCATGTCGCACTCCTGCCCGCCCGCGGTGACGGCAAACGTTCAGCGGGCCGCGTCGGGGTGGGTCGGCATCGACGAGCCGCCCGAGCTGCTGCCGGACGCTCCGCCGGCCATCCCGGACCCGTCGTCCTCGGTCACCTCGTCCGGCGCCGGCGTGTCCGGGGCGGGGGCCGGCACGTCCGTGTCCGCCGCCACCTGCACCAGGCGGGCCTGGCCGGCGGCGTCCTCGGCGTGCGCCGGGTCGACGGGTTCCTCGCCGTCGCGTGCCCGATATCCCATCGCTCCGCCCCCCGCTCGCGTCGACCCGTGCCGCCGCCTACCCACCCCACCCCCACCAAAACCCCACCCCACCCCCGGTGATCAAAAGGTTCGCGTCGGCGTCGCGGGCGCCCGGTGACCCGAACTCCTTGATCACCGGGAGCGGCGGGGGGTGGGGCGGCGGCGGGATCGGTGGGTGGGGGTGGGGAGCGGGATGGGGGACCAGTGGGTGGGGCGGTGCAGGCCGGTGGGCAGGAGCGTGCGGTGGTCGCCGCGGGCGGCGTCGAGTTGGGACTGGTGCACGAACAGGCACCCGCTCAGGTCGGTGCCGCGCAGATCCGCCCCGCGCAGGTCGGCGCCGGTCAGGTCGGCGACGCCGAGCCGTACGCCGCGCAGGTCCGCGCCGATCAGCGTGGCGCCGCGCAGGTTCGCCCCGGCCAGCGCGGCGCGGCGCAGGTCGACGCCGATCAGCGTCGCGCCCCGCCGGTCAGGGCCGGCGCGGCCGGCCCGGGCCCGCTCGCCGGCGCTCGCCAGCAGCCGGTTGACCCGGCCCCGGTGGGCGTCGACGTCGACGGCGAGCAGGTCGTTGGGCGTGCCGTCGGTGAGCCGGCCCGTCTCGTCGAGCGTGGCGACCAGGTCGTCGCGCAGCGGGCCGGGTCGGGTGATCCGCACCGCCTCGGTCAGGTACCACAGCAGCTCGTGCAACGGCCGCAACACGGCGAACGTGTCGAACATCCGCCGCGCGGTGACCGGATCGGCCCGCCAGTCGCGGCCGGCGAACGTGCTCTGGGTGAGGTGCTGGCCGGCGCCGAAACAGTCGAACACGGTGCATCCGGGGAAGCCGCGTTCGCGTAGTTCGGAGTGGATGCCGCAGCGGGCGTCGGCGCGCAGGTTCGGGCAGGGCTGCCCGGCCGGTTTGTCGACGGCGAAGTCGGCCGAGGCGGCGAACGCCGGCGCGACGCAGCAGACCCCGGCGCAGCGTGCGCAGTCCGCCCGCAGTTCCCGGCCCACACCCGCGTCCGACCCTGCGGTCATCGCCACGCCCTCCCCGAATCCCCAGCTCCGCCCGCGCCCATTGTCCGCCCGTCCCCACCCGCCCGGACCGGCCCCCCTCGTGATCACGAGGGGGGCGGCGGCGAACGGGACGGCGGGCGCCGCCACGGTCACGACCGGCGCCGGCCGGGGCGCGGAATGGCTGATCGGGTGACAACCGTGGCCGTGATCCGTGGCAACGCATTGCAGAATCAGCGGCACGAATGGCTGAACGGTTGACAACCGGATAGCGCCGTTATTGCGCCGATGCATTCCGTAGGCCGGATCGTTGTCGATGTCCGACAACCGGAACGGCCGTTACCGTAACGATTCTTTTCACCGTTCCCACGCGCATTACCGTCAGGTGGCAGGGACGTTTTCCGCTCCCCGGGAGGATCCTCATGAGCGACCTTTCCCATCCGCCGTCGGTGGCCACACCCGTCGACCCGGCCGCTCCGGAACCGGTGGCCGGAACCGTCGCCGGCCGCCCGGAGATCGTCGGCCGGTCGCCCAACCAGCTCGCCTGGCTGCGGCTGAAGCGGGACCGCACGGCCCGGGCGAGCGCCGTGACGCTGGCCGTCGCCGCCGTGGTCGCGCTCGGCGCGCCGCTGCTGGGCCACCTCACCGGAATCGACCCCACAGACAAGTTCGTCGACCGGCTCAACGATTTCGGAATGCCGATCGGCTATGCCGGTGGGATCAACACCGACCATTGGCTCGGGTTGGAACCCGGTAGTGGCCGCGACATCGCGCTCCAGTTGGTGTACGGGCTGCGTACGTCGCTGTTCATCGCGTTCGCCTCGGCGCTGCTGGCCTCGGTCATCGGGGTCGCGGTCGGGGTGCTGGCCGGCTGGGCCCGGGGCTGGTTGGACAGCGTCGTCAACTGGCTGGTCGACCTCACGCTGGCGTTCCCGTTCCTCATCTTCGCGCTCGCGGTGATCCCGATCCTCCAGGACCGCTTCTACTCCGACCGGGAGTCCCCGTCACCGGCGTTCCGGGTGGCCCTGATCGTCGCCACCTTCGGGCTGTTCAGCTGGACGTACACCGCGCGGCTGGTCCGCGGGCAGGTGATCTCGCTGCGGGAGCGGGAGTTCGTCGAGGCGGCCCGCGCCGCCGGGGCCGGCACCGGGCACATCCTGCTGCGGCAGCTCCTGCCGAACATCTGGGCGCCGATCCTGGTCACCGTCTCGCTGATGGTGCCCCAGTTCATCGCCATCGAGGCGGCGCTGGCCTTCGTCAACATCGGCGTCACCGAACCCACGCCCGACCTGGGCCGCATGATCTTCAACAGCATCGGCTACGTCGCGAGCGACCCCTGGTACACCCTGTTCCCCGGGTTGACGATCTTCCTGCTGGTCCTGGCGTTCAACCTGCTCGGTGACGCGCTGCGCGACTCGCTGGATCCCCGCTCCACCCGGTAGTCCCACCCGGCCACCACATGCCCGGCCGGCGGGGGCCGCCGGGCAGGAAGGGAGCACTCCGTGCGTACCCGAACCCGGACACTGACCGGTGTCCTCGCCGCGGCGGCGCTGGTCGCCGCCGGTTGCAGCCCCACCACCGACGGCGGTGACGGCGCGGACCAGCAGACGAAGACCCAGAGCGGCTCGATCTCCTACCAGGCCGCCGACAACCAGGGCCCGGCGAGACCCGTCGACGGCGCCGCCCGGGGCGGCACGCTGACCGTCATGCAGCCGGCCGACTTCGAACACCTCGACCCGGCCCGCAACTACGTCAACACGCAACAGGTGACCGGCGGGCAGCTCTACCGGGCGCTCAACGGCTACAAGGAGGACGGCAGCGGCAAGCTGCTGCTCGTCGGCGACCTGGCGACCAACCCCGGCAAGGACGTCAACGACGACTGCAAGGTCTGGGAGTTCACCCTCCGTGACGGCGTCAAGTACGAGGACGGCTCGGCGGTGACCAGCAAGGACGTCGCCCACGGCATCGCCCGGTCGTTCGCGCCGGCGCTCAACGAGGGCCCGCACTACATCCAGCAGTGGCTCTACCCGGGCGGCGCCTACAACGCGAGCTACCAGGGACCGTACGACGGGGGCCGGCCGATGCCCGACGGCGTCGAGACCCCCGACGACAGGACGATCCGGTTCACGTTCCCGCAGCCGCACTGCGACCTGCCGTACGCCGCCGCGCTGCCCACCAGCGCGCCGGTGCCGACCGCCAAGGACACCCGGGCCAACTACGACCTGCGGCCGTTCTCGTCCGGCCCGTACCGGGTGAAGTCCTACCAGCGGGACGTGGCGCTGGAACTGGAACGCAACCCGCACTGGGACGCGGCGACCGACCCGATCCGCAACGCGTACCCGGACGCGATCCGGGTGACGTTCGGGCTGGAGCAGGCCCAGATCTCCGAACGGCTGGTCGCCGACGGGCCCGCCGACCAGACGGCGCTGAGCTGGGCCGACGTGCCGCCGTCCGTGCTGCCCCGCACCACCGGCTCCGGCGTCGCCGACCGGGTGGTCAAGGGCCCCACCCAGTACACCTGGGTGCTCAGCATCAACACCCAGCGCGTCACCGACCTGGCCGTGCGGCGGGCGCTCAACTACGCCGTGGACAAGGACGCGCTGCTCAAGGTGCTCGGCGGGCAGGCCGCCGGCTCCCCGGCCACCACGCTGATGTCACCGACCACCGCCGGCTTCCAGAAGTACGACCTGTTCAACGCGCCGGTCACCGGCGACCGGGCGAAGGTCGCCGAGCTGTTGGCCGGCAAGCGTCCCAAGCTGGTGCTCGCCCACTCCAACCTGGAGCTGCGCACCCAGCAGGCCGAGGCGTTGCGCAAGAACCTCACCGACATGGGGTTCGACATCGTGATGAAGCCGATCGACAACAGCAGCTACTACGACGAGATCGGCCGCCGGAACAACCCGTACGACATCTACCTCAGCGGCTGGGGCTCGGACTTCCCGTCCGGCTCGACGATCATCCCGCCGGTCTACGACGGCCGGGAGATCGTGGCCGAGGGCAACCAGAACCTGTCGTACCTGAACGAGCCGTCGATCGGCGCGGAGATCGACCGGGTCCGCAGCCGGCCCGCCGCCGAGCAGGACGCCGGCTGGATGGCCCTCGACCGCACCATCATGCAGGAGTACGCCCCGGTCGTGCCCTGCTACTACGACGCCACCTACGAACTGCACGGCTCCAAGGTCGGCAACGCCTTCCTCAGCGACGCGTTCGGCATCATCTCGCTCAACGGCATCCACGTGAAGCAGTGACCGTCGGCGGGGGCGGCCACACCGGCCGCCCCCGCCCCACCCGGGGGAGGTGTTTCCCGTGCTCCGTTTCGTGCTCCGGCGACTGCTCGTCGCCGTCCTGACCCTGGTCGTCGTCAGCCTGGTCACGTTCGGGCTGTTCTTCGCGGTGCCGAGCAGCCCGGCGAAGGTGATGTGCGGCAAGAACTGCACCGCCGCGGACATCGCCCAGGTCGAACAGCGGCTCGGCATCGACCGGCCGCTGCCCCGCCAGTACGCCGACTTCGTCCACGGCGTCTTCGCCGGCCGCACCTACGGCGAGGGCGACTTCCGGCAGGACTGCCCAGCGCCCTGCCTGGGCTTCTCGTTCCGCAACAACCAGCCGGTCACCGAGATCGTCGTCCAGCGTGCCCCGGTGACGTTCAGCATCGTCCTCGGCGGCGCCGTGCTGTGGCTGGCCCTCGGCATCTCGCTGGGCATGGTGTCGGCGCTGCGCCGCGGCACCGCGTTCGACCGGGCCGCCATCGGCATCACCCTCGCCGGGGCGTCCATGCAGGTCTACTTCTTCGGCCTGATCCTGCTCTACCTGCTCGTGTACTCCACCGGGCTGCTGCCGTTCCCCAGCTACACCCCGCTGACCGAGAACCCGGTCCGCTGGGCGGCCGGGCTGATCCTGCCCTGGATGACGTTGGGCTTCCTCAACTCGGCGCTCTACGCGCGCCTGTCCCGGGCGCAGATGCTGGAGACGCTGTCGGAGGACTTCGTCCGTACCGCCCGGGCGAAGGGACTGTCGGCGCGGCAGGTGCACACCCGGCACGCGCTACGGGCGGCGATCACCCCGATCGTCACCATCGCCGGGTTGGACATCGGCACCAGCCTCGGCGGCACCTTCATCACCGAGACCATCTTCGGTCTCCAGGGCCTCGGCAAGGCCACCGTGGAGGCGGTGCAGTTCCTCAACCTGCCGGTGGTGATGGCGACCGTGCTGCTGGCGGCCGTGTTCATCGTGGTCGCCAACATCGTCGTCGACGTGCTGTACGCGGTGATCGATCCGCGCGTCCGGTTGAGCTGAGCGGGAGGAATCGACATGGTCGAGCATCGGATGCCGCAGGACCCGTACCTGCGCGTCACGGATCTGCGGGTGCGGTTCGACACCGAGGACGGTGTGGTCAGGGCCGTGGACGGGGTGTCGTTCGCCGTGGAGCGGGGTCGCACGCTCGGGATCGTGGGGGAATCCGGCTCCGGCAAGAGCGTGACCTCGCTGGCGATCCTGGGTCTGCACAACGCGAGGCGGACGGTCATCTCCGGGGAGATCTCCGTCGGCGGGCGTCAGCTTGTCGGCCTGCCGGAGGATGAGGTGCGGCGGCTGCGCGGCCGGGACATGGCGATGGTGTTCCAGGATCCGTTGTCGGCGCTGCACCCGTACTACTCGGTGGGCAAGCAGATCGCGGAGGCGTACCGGGTGCACCACCCGAGGGCCGGGAAGCGGGAGGCCCGCAGCCGGGCCGTCGACATGCTGGACCGGGTCGGCATCCCGCAGCCGGCCAAGCGGTTCGAGCAGTACCCGCACGAGTTCTCGGGCGGGATGCGGCAGCGCGCGATGATCGCGATGGCGCTGGTCAACGACCCGGATCTGCTGATCGCCGACGAGCCGACGACGGCGTTGGACGTGACGGTGCAGGCGCAGATCCTGGACCTCCTCGCGGATCTCCAGGCGGAGTTCCGCTCGGCGATCGTGTTGATCACGCACGATCTGGGTGTGGTGTCGCAGGTGGCCGACGACGTCCTGGTGATGTACGGGGGGCGGGCGGTGGAGCACGGCGGCGTGGCGCGGGTGTTGCGGACGCCGCAGCATCCGTACACCTGGGGGTTGTTGTCGAGCGTGCCGTCTTTGCACGGTGACGCGGACGCGGACCTGGCGCCGATTTCCGGCAGTCCGCCGTCGTTGATCAATCTGCCGTCGGGGTGCGCGTTTCATCCGCGGTGCCGGTGGGCCGACGACCGTTCCCGCCTCGAGGTGCCCGGGTTGCGGGACGCCGGTGAGTCGGGGCACCTGGTCGCCTGTCATCTGTCGGCGGGGGACCGGGAGCGGATCTACCGCGACGAGGTCGCGCGGGTGGGGGTGGCCCGATGAGCGTCGAGACCGAGCCGTTGTTGTCGGTGCGGGGGCTGACGAAGCATTTCCCGGTGCGGGACGGGTTGCGTGGCAGGGGGGCGGTGCGGGCGGTCGACG